>CAJLYN010000188.1 GCA_905210875.1 uncultured Bacteroides sp.
GTGGTAGATACTTTGGGCCATTTTGGCTCGATACTTTCGGGGCACCCCACTATCGATGTTCCCGGTATCGAAGTGAATTCCGGCGCATTGGGACACGGCCTTTCGATAGGGGTAGGCATGGCTCTGGCTGCCAAGATGAACGGTGCCGATTATCATACTTATGTATTGATGGGCGACGGAGAACAAGGCGAGGGCTCAATCTATGAAGCAGCCATGGCAGCTCATCAGTACAAGTTGGGAAATTTGGTGGCAATCATCGATCGCAATCGTTTGCAGATAAGTGGCGACACCGAGCAGGTAATGGCTCTTGAAAGTATCGTAGCTCGCTGGTCGGCATTTGGATGGGACGTTGTAGAGATGAATGGCGATGAGATGAGTGATATTGTAAGTAAACTTTCGTCCATCGATTATGCTTCGTCGGCCCCCCATTTAATCGTCTCTCATACGACCAAAGGAAAAGGCGTTTCATATATGGAGAATAAAGCCTCTTGGCATCATGGTGTGCCCAATGAAGAGCAGTATCAACAGGCCATGCGGGAAATTTCTGAAAGAATCGCCACATTAGAGGAGGAAAGAATATGATTGCTTGTAGAAAAAGTTTTACTGATACATTGTTGGAATTGGCACGTGTCGATAAGGACATTGTTGCTGTGACGACTGATGCCCGCGGCTCGGTGACCTTGGGTGCGTTTGCCGAGGAATTACCGGCACAGTTTGTAGAGTGTGGCATTGCCGAACAGAACGCAGTGGGTATCTCGGCCGGTCTGGCCCATAGTGGAAAGAAGGTCTTTGTCTGTGGACCTGCTTGTTTCTATGTGGCTCGCAGTCTCGAACAGGTAAAAGTCGATTTGGCATACAGCCGTAATCCGGTGAAAATACTGGGTGTGAGCGGCGGTGTTGCTTATGGTGCCTTGGGTGCCACCCACCACAGCCTTCACGACATAGCCGTGTTACGTACTTTCCCGGGTATGAATATCGTATTGCCCTGCGATGCTCACCAGACTCGCAAACTTGTCTCGTTGCTGGTAGACTATCCCGAACCGGTATATGTAAGAGTGGGTCGGGCCGCTGTTCCCGATGTTTATGAAAACGACGATTTTGAATTCTCCATAGGAAAAGCCAACCGTCTGCTCGACGGAAAAGACTTGACTATCATAGCAACCGGTGAGACCGTATATCATGCCTATCAGGCAGGTCTGATGCTGCGCGAAAAAGGTATCGGTGCCCGTGTTCTCGATATGGCCTGGATTAAACCTTGCGACCGCGAAGCCGTCAAACAAGCAGCTGAGGAAACGGGGCGTATTATCACGGTTGAGGAACATAGTCGATACGGAGGTTTGGGAGCCATGGTGGCCGAAATCCTGTCGGAAAAACCTGTTCCTCTGAGAATACTGGGTATCCCCGATGAAAATGCCATTCATGGAAACTCTCTTGAAATATTCGCATATTATGGCTTAGACGCCAAAGGTATATATAATAACGCGGTGGAATTTCTGCAAAAGCTCTAATAGGTATGAAGACAAAAGTAATTGCCATTGATCAAAGTACATCGGCTACAAAAGCCATGTTGTTTGATGAGGAATGTCACTTGTTGCACCGCGTAAACATTCCTCACCAGCAGTACTATCCTCGTGCCGGCTGGGTCGAGCACGATGCCCTGGAAATATTTGCACATGTTTTGGAATCGGTGGCTCGTTTACTGGATATCGATAAAGAAACAGACTGCAAATATTCCTTGGCTATTACCAATCAACGGGAAACCGTTGTTGTGTGGAATAAGTATACCGGTCAGCCTGTTTATCCGGCCATTGTGTGGCAATGTTGTCGTGGAGCCGAAATATGTCAGGATTTGAAAGAAAAAGGTTACGAGAAGATGGTACAGGAAAAGAGTGGTCTGCTGCTCGATCCCTACTTCTCGGCCAGTGGTGTGAAGTGGATTCTTGACAATGTTGAGGGCGCCCGAGAAGCTGCCGACAAAGGCGACCTGCTGATGGGTACCATCGACTCCTGGGTCATCTGGAAACTGACCGAGGGCGCCGTTCATGCCACCGATTACACCAATGCTTCGCGCACATTGCTCTTCAATATTCATACGCTCGACTGGGACGACGACTTGCTCTCGCTCTTCACCATACCTCGTAGCATGATGCCCGAAGCACGGCCTTGCGACTCATTCTTCGGAGAGACCACCTTCGGCGGACTCTTTACCGAGCCCATACCCATTGCCGGTGTATTGGGCGATTCGCACGGAGCCTTGGTAGGGCAGATGTGCTTCTCGGCCGGACTGGGTAAGTCGACCTACGGAACCGGTTCATCGGTGATGATTAACATCGGCGAGCAGCCGGTAGCTCCACCCGACGGATTGGTTACCTCGGTCGGATTCTCGGCTTTGGGTAAAGTGTTTTATGCATTTGAAGGCAATATTCATTGTACCGGCGCAACCATCAAATGGCTGACAGACAACCTGCGGCTTATCGATTCACCGGCCATGGCCGAGGAAGAAGCCGTACAGGTAGAAGATACCGGGGGCGTTTATTTTGTACCGGCCTTTGCCGGACTGGGCGCTCCCTGGTGGCGTTCCGACGTAAAGGCAACCATCCAGGGAATGACGCTGGGAACAACGAAGGCCCATATTATAAGAGCCGCCCTCGAATCCATCGCTTATCAGGTCAAGGACCTGGTCGATATGATGACCCGTTCGGCCGGTATTCAGTTGCAGGAGTTGCGTGTCGATGGTGGGCCTACCCGTAACCGTTTTCTTATGCAGTTCCAGGCCGATGTGTTGCAGTCGGCCGTGTCGATATCCAATCTCGAAGAGGCCTCTTCGCTGGGAGCCGTCGTGATGAACGGATTCGCCCGCAAGAAGTGGACCGACTTTGACCAGGTGGCAGCCATGCGTCAGGCCAAAGAGCCGGTGCGTCCACAGATGCCGACAGAAAAGGTCAATACCCTGCATCAAGGATGGTTGGCAGCCGTGCAACATCTCCTTAAATGAACAACACGATTAAAACTTACTAATACCAGATTATTATGAAAAACAACAAAAAATTATGCTTCGGTGTTATTATCGGAACACGTGCTTATTTTAATTCGGCTTTGGCTACCGACGTTCGTCGTCAACTGTTGAAAACGCTGACCGACGAAGGCTATGATTATGTTATACTTCCCGAAGATGCTACCCCGACAGGCAGCAGCAGTATCGAGACCCGTGAAGACGGCTTGAAGTGCGCCGCCTTGTTTCGCGAAAACCGCGACCGTATCGACGGAATCATCGTTTCGCTTCCCAATTTTGGCTTTGAAATCGGTATTATCAATGCCATCAGCGTAGCCGACCTGCATGTGCCCGTGTTGGTTCAGGCTTGCAACGATGAGAACGACAAGGTCGACCTCGACAGCCGTCGCGATGCCTTCTGCGGCAAAATATCGGTTTGCAACAACCTCTATCAGTATGGTATACCTTTCACCGATACCGTACTGCACACCTATTCGATATATTCCGAACATCTGGCTCACGACATCAACCGTTTTGCTGCTATTTGCCGTGTGGTAAACGGTTTGCGTCACGCCCGCATCGGTGCTATTGGTGCCCGTCCGGCAGGATTCCAGACGGTCAGAGCTAGTGAGAAGATTTTGCAGATGTCTGGTATCACCGTTGTTCCTGTCGACTTGTCCGAAATAATGGGTATGGCCTGGGCCATCAAAGACGACGACAAGGCGCTGCTCGAAAAAGTGGCTTCGATTAAGAAATATGCCGGTGTTCCCTCGCAATACGAAGAGAAACTCCTCCTGCAAGCCAAGTTTGGAATGGCCGTAGAACAGTGGATCGATGACAATGATATCGATGCCGTGGCCATACAGTGCTGGGATTCTCTCGAAAAGAACTATGGCTGTGCAGCTTGTGTTACCATGAGTATGCTGGGTGAGAAACTCATTCCTGCCGCTTGTGAAGTCGATATTGCCGGTGCTGTCTCGATGTATGCCCTGACACTGGCATCGGGTCGCTCTTCGGCGCTGCTCGACTGGAACAACAACTTTGCCGAAGACAACAACAAGTGTGTATGTACCCACTGCGGTAACTTCCCCAAATCATTTGTCATGGACAACATCGAGTTGGGAACTCTCGGCGTTCTGGGCCGCACCCTGGGCAAGGTTCACACCTTCGGTGCCGTATATGGCAAAGTAAAGGCCGGCGACTTTACCTTCTTCCGCATTTCGACCGATGACCCGAAAGGTTGCATCAAGTCTTACCTTGGAGAAGGAAAAATTACCGACGATCCCTACGGAATGGACGGTTGTATCGCTGTTACCAAAGTCGACAATTTGCAGAAACTCATGAAATACATCTGCAAGAACGGCTTTGAACACCATGTGGCCATGTGCCGGGGTAATGTGAAAGATATCCTCGAAGAGGCTATTGAAAACTACTTGGGCTGGAAACTCTATGTTCACGAATAAAAAAAACTGAGCCATGATACTTGTCGATAATTATATACTGGCCATTCTCTGCTGCGTATATTGCTGTATATGTTGGGGCTCATGGGCCAATACGCAGAAAATGGTCGCTACCAAGAAGTGGAGTTTTGAACTCTTCTATTGGGATCTGACCATTGGCCTTTTCCTTACCGCAA
>CAJLYN010000189.1 GCA_905210875.1 uncultured Bacteroides sp.
CCGGCCCTTCGATTTTGGGAGTCAACTCCGGCGCCGGACTGGGCGTAGCCGTCGTCATGTTGCTGCTCGGCGGCAGTATCAGCGGCAACGGGTTCATGCTCTCGGGCACACTGGCAATGCTGGCCGGCGCCATGGCCGGTGCCATCGTCGTACTGGGGGTGATTATTGCCTTTGCCTCGATGGTAAAAAGCAACCTCATGCTGCTCATCATCGGTATCATGGTGGGATACATCACCTCATCGGCCATATCGCTGCTCAACTTCTTCTCGACAACCGAAGGGGTATTCTCCTACACCATCTGGGGGCTGGGCGATTTCTCGGGCATCTCTACCGGACAGATGCCGTTTTTTGCCACTGCGACACTGGCCGGCCTCTTCGGTGCCCTGCTGCTCATCAAGCCGCTCAATGCCCTGCTGCTCGGTGAACGCTATGCCGCCAACCTCGGTGTCAACGTCAGACTCACCCGCGTGGGGCTGCTGCTATGTACCGGCTGGCTGACTGCCGTGGTTACGGCCTACTGCGGCCCCATATCGTTTATCGGACTGGCGGTGCCGCACATCGCCCGACTGCTGCTGCAATCGTCGGACCACCGCTGGGTCGTGCCGGCTACCATGCTCACCGGCAGCATCGTGGCGCTGCTGTGCAACCTGCTCTGCGTCTTGCCGGGCGACCTCGGCATTATCCCCCTTAACGCCGTAACGCCACTCTTCGGTGCGCCGGTAATTATCTATGTCATCGTGAACCAAAGGAAAATACAATATTTCAACTAATGAATACCACCGCTGTCATCGAAGGCCGCCGGGTAACGCTCGGTTATCGCGAAGGGAAAGAGAGGGTCGAGCTTTTTGCCGACGTGGATTTCTCGCTCTACCGGGGCGAACTGACGGCTCTGCTCGGCATCAACGGCGCCGGCAAGTCGACCCTGCTGCGCACCATGTCGGCCACCCAACCGTGTCTCAGCGGCGAGATTCTACTCGGCGGGGTAAACCTCGCTGACCTCTCCGAGCGCGAACGGGCCCAACGCATCGGGGTTGTGTTCACCGAAAAACATCTGGCCGGCGGATTGCGGGTACACGAACTGGTGGCTCTGGGCCGCTACCCCTACACGGGATTTTTCGGGCGACTCGACCGCCACGACCGCGAACGGGTGGAGGAGGTCATGGTGCAGGCGGGTATCGCTCACAAACGCGATGCCTACCTCTCGCAACTCTCCGACGGCGAACGGCAGAAGGCTTTCATCGCCAAGGCGCTGGCCCAGGAGAGCGACGTGATACTGCTCGACGAGCCGACCGCCTTTCTCGACCTGCCCAGCCGCATCGAGACACTGATGCTGCTGCACCGTCTGGCCGAGGAGTGCGGAAAAACAATTCTCCTGTCGACCCACGATGTAGAGCAAGCTCTTGTGCTGGCCGACCGTCTGTGGCTGCTCTCGCCTCAATACGGACTGGAATGTGGGGTTACCGAAGATATGATTCTTTCGGACCGTCTCGACCGCCTCTTTCCGTCGGAGTCCATACGGTTCGACCCCGAACACGGCAGCTACTACCCGCTCGTGCGCAGCGGCGCACCCGTCAGGCTGCGGGCCGGCAAAGAAACCCTCCTGCACTGGGCCATCAACCTGCTGAACCGGAATGGATTTTCCTGTCTCATCGACAAGGAAGAGGCGACCTCCCCGGAAGAGAAGGCCGCCCGTAAAAGCGACAGTATTCCCGCTATTTCTATCGAAGCCTCCCACCGCATCATTCTCACGACGGGAGAAGGGCATTGTGTACTCAACTCCTTCGAGGCTCTTGCCGATGCCATTAAGAGATTAAAGAGTGTCTAACGGCCCCCCGCTGCCAGCCGCTCCACAATCAGACGGGCAGCACGCTCGGGAGCACCGGGCTCGCCCAGCCGGGCCGCAACGTCGTCGTATCCGCGCAACATGGCGGCACGCTCGGGGGTATCGTCGAGCAACGGAGCCAAACAACGACGCGCCTCCTCGGGCGAGAAGTGATGCACCAGAAGTTCGGGCACCACGGGCGCATCGGCAATAAGATTGACCAGTGAGACATAATCGACCTTTATCAAAGGGCGGAACAGTGCATAGGTAAACTGTCCGCCACGCATGTAGTAGCCCACCACCTGAGGCACCCGCAACAGAGCCGTTTCGAGAGTGGCGGTACCCGAAGTCACCAATGCAGCCCGCGCCTGTTGCAGGAGACGATAGGTCTTGCCGAAAACAACCGATACCCGACGGTCGCTCCTATACGGGTCGTAAAACGACGGCGGTACACCGGGAGCGCCGGCAATCACCATCTGATAATCGGGGAAAGCCGCAGCCGCGGCAATCATGATGCGCAGGTTGTCTTTAATTTCGGCCAGTCGGCTGCCGGGCAGCAGGGCAATAATCGGCTTGTCGGACAGATGATTCTCGGCCGTGAAGTGCGCAAAAGTCTCGTCGGCATCGCGGCGCAGCGACAACTCGTCGACCGTAGGATTTCCCACATAATCGACCGCATAGTCGTGTCGGCGATAAAAGTCGACCTCAAAAGGCAATATCGAATAGATATGATCGACATACCGTTTTATCGCTACGATGCGATGCTCCTTCCAGGCCCAAATTTTGGGCGAGATATAATAATGCACCGGCAGATGTAACGTCGCCTTGGCATATCGGGCAATCTTCAAGTTGAAGCCGGGGTAATCGACCAGAATCAGCACATCGGGGCGGTAAGCCGCCAGGTCGTTCTTGCACAACGTAATATTGCGCAATACCTGACCGAGATGCAGAGCCACCTGCACAAAACCCATGTAGGCCATCTCGCGGTAATGGCGCACCAGTGTGCCGCCAACCTGCTGCATGGCATCGCCGCCCCAGAAACGGAACTGGGCCTGCGGATCGCGCTCGCGCAAGGCCCGCATGAGATGGGCGGCATGCAAGTCGCCCGAAGCCTCGCCGGCTATCAGATAATATTTCATACGCGAAAAATATTTGACACAAATATAAGCAAAGGAGAACGCAGAGACAAATAGAAACGAAGTTTTCAGATTTGACATGGCCAAGCCGAAAACCTACCTTATCCAAAGATGGCGAAAGGCATGTGCTGAAAAGACAAACTTGTTTGAGATTTTTACCGAGCCGCCCCCTATTTTCTGGAAAGATAGCAAAAGGCGAGAGCAGAGGTGGGGGAGAAAGCGAAGATTTCGTCATTGCCTAAGCCGAGCCGCCTCCTATCTTCGTGTAACAAAGATGGTGAAAAGCGAGAGCAGAGGCCAGTGAAAACAGCGTTTTTAAATTAAGGAAGAATCTTTCGGCCGGGGCAGAACTCCGACCTACACAATAAAGCCCCGCAAAACCCGTTATTAAATCGTCATGAATGCAAAAATCTTTTTCACCGGCATAGCCCTGTGGGCACTCACCCTGTTGGCCACGGGCTGCTTCGACGAGCGGTTTACCGACAATCCGTCGCATCTGCTGTCGTTCTCGACCGGCATCGTGAAGTTCGACACCATCTTCACCGACAAGGGAACGGCCACGATGACGTTCCGTGTCTACAACCGCAACAGCCGGGCAGTACGCATCGAATCGGTGCGGCTGGCCGACGCCGGACGCTCGGGCTTCTACATCAATGTCGACGGTGAAAAAGGTCCCGACATCGGACCTATCGAACTGAGTGCCCGCGACAGTCTCTACGTCTTTGTAGAGGCCAACATCGACCCGACCGACGAGGCAACGCCTTTCCTGGTGAAAGATTCCATCGTGTTTCTCACCAACGGTGTGCGGCAGGACGTGAAACTCGAAGCCTACGGGCAGAATGCCGTCGTGTACCGGGGCGGGAAAATCTTTACGACCGACACCTCACTCACCCGTGAGCGGCCGTTCCTCATCTACGACAGTCTCGTCGTAAGCGCCGGAGCCACCCTCACCCTCACCGAAGGCACCTCCCTCTACCTGCACGACAAGGCATATATCCGCATCGACGGACGCATGCTGGCCGAGGGGTCGGACTCGCTGCGCGTCGTGCTGCGGGGCGACCGCACCGACAACGTATTTCCCAATCTGCCCTACGACTACTACTCGGGACAGTGGGGCGGTGTGCGGTTTGGCACCGAGAGCTACGACAACCGCTGGGAGTATGTCGACATGCACGGGTCGTCGTGGGGCATACGCATCGATTCGAGCGACATGACCCGCCCCAAGCTCACCCTGCAACGCAGCATCATACACAACGTGGCCTCACACCTGATATCGGCCTCGTACGCCCAGCTCAGCGGTTACAACTGCCAGCTCACCAATGCCGGAGGCGCCTTGCTGCACCTCACCGCCTGCCGCTCGGAATGGATACACTGCACCGTGTCGAACCTCTATAACTGGGACATCATATCGGCTCCCGCCCTTACCCTGATGGCTCATGCACCGGCCGACACCGTGGCACCGGAACAACAGCCGCGCTTCTTCATGGCCAACAGCATCTTTACCTCGAGCAGCACACTCATGGAGCCGGCCGATGTCAAGGGGTTGCCCATCACATTCGACCACTGTCTGTTGCAGGTCAGCGGAGAGAACGACGAGAACTTCATCGACTGTCTTTGGGGACAAG
>CAJLYN010000190.1 GCA_905210875.1 uncultured Bacteroides sp.
GAAGACTACCATTACCTGCTTACCAAGCGACTCGGATCTGAAATCGATTATGTTGTCAAAGGCATTGACCGCAATACCGGTCTGGCAGTCGGCAGCCGGAAGGATGCTATGGCCACGAAGCGCCGGCATTACTACCTGAATCAGACCCGTGACGGCACATACCGGATCTACGAAGGACTCTGCTGCGAAGCGAGAGTCATGTCCGTCATTCCATATGGCATTTTCGTGGATCTGTTTGGTATCGACGTTTACATTCCCTTGCGGGAGCTGAGCTATGTACGGCTTACCGATGCCATGGGCTACTATGAACCCGGCGACCGGGTACTGGTGCAGACGCCTGTCTATAATTGCTTTTTCTCGTCGATACGCAACAACGGTTGTGAAACAGTAGCTTCGCCGCTGCTCTATGCCGACGGGACCTATACCGTCGACTTCGACGATTTTGAAAAGAAAACTGCCGACCCCCGGGTGAAACTCTTCCTTCTCTGCAACCCGCACAACCCCGGCGGACGGGTGTGGACACGCGACGAGCTTCGTCGCATGGGAGAGATATGTATGCGTAACGGCGTTACCGTCGTGGCCGATGAGATTCATTGCGAGCTGGTGTTTCCGGGATATGTCTATACCCCCTTTGCATCTCTCTCGCCCGAGTTCGAGGCCTGCTCCGTAACTTGTAATTCACCCAGCAAGGCATTCAACATCGCAGGCTTGCAGATTGCCAATATCGTGGCTCCTGATGCTGCGATACGTGCGCGCATCGACCGGGCCATCAACATCAACGAAGTGTGCGATGTCAACCCCTTCGGTGTGGAGGCTCTTATTGCGGCTTATCGCGAGGGGGAGGAGTGGTTGTCGCAACTGCTGGTGTATCTGAAAGAGAACGATACGTTCATGCGGGAATTTTGTGCCCGTCATTTGCCGCAGTTTCCGTTGACCCGTCTCGAAGGTACATATCTCGAATGGCAGGATTGCCGTGTACTCGGCGTGCCATCTGCCCAGTTGGAACAGCAGCTTATCGACGAAGTGGGCCTGTGGCTCAATGCCGGTACGATGTACGGTGCCGAGGGCGAGGGTTTCATGCGGTGGAATATTGCCTGCCCGCGCAGCCGTCTGCTCGACGGTCTCGAACGCTTCTGCCGTTTTGTCGGGCAGGCATCGAGCCGGGGATAGTCATTATCCTATTTTCAAACAGAGAAAAGAAGGGCCGAATCCTTTGTGGATTCGGCCCTTCCTGTTATCGGGGAGCGTGGTGCTTATTCGCGTATGATGGTCATTTCATCGATGAGGTTCTTGGCACCGGCATATTTGTCGATAATGAAGAGTATGTACCGTATGTCGACGTTGATGCAGCGTTGCAGGTCTTTCTCAAAGACGATGTCGCCGCTCATGGCTTCCCAGTTGCCGTCGAAGGCGGCGCCGATGAGTTCACCCTTGGCGTTGATGACGGGGCTACCCGAGTTACCGCCGGTGATGTCGTTGTTGCTCAAGAAGCAGCAGGGCAGGTCGCCGTTGGCCATGGCATACTCGCCGAAGTCTTTTTTGAGGATAAGCTCTTTGAGCTTGGCCGGTACCACAAACTCCCAGTTGTCGGGATCTTCTTTTTCGAGGATACCGCGCTGGGTGGTATAGTAGCGGTAGTCTACACCGTCGGCTGGGGAGTAGGGCAGTACGTTACCGTAGGTAAGGCGTATGGTAAAGTTGGCATCGGGGTAGGTGGGGGCATCACCGGCCATGTCGAGCAGACCTTTGATATAAATCTTCTTGGCGCGGGTAAGGCGGTCGTTCAGCGGTTTACGCTCGGCGGCCAGTTCGAGCGACTTCTCGATGTAGGAGTTGCGCAGGGCTATCATGAGGTCGTTTTCGAGAGCCTTGGCCGAAGGCTTTTTGCAGAATTTGTCGAAGTTGGCCTGGCTGGCGAATACCGATTTCTCGAAAGCGGCGTCGACATAACGGTCGATATCGCCCTTGAATTTCTTGTCGATAAGGTCGAAGATGGCGATGCGTTTACCTTCGGGCACGGCGTCGCGGTAAGCTTTCAGCATGGCTTTGGCCACACGGCGGTCGACTTGTGCGTTGTAGTCCTTATCGGCAAATTTGGCATAGTTCTCTTTCAGTATCGTCATCAGGGAGTCGACACGCGGCTGGTTTTTCTCTTTCAGCGCTTTTATGAGGGCAGCCGTAGGAGGTACTTGCGTGAATTCGACGGCGATGGCGATGCCTTCGAGCAGTTGGTAGTAGGACAGGTTCACCGGCGAGAACTCTTTCATGATGGCCTCGATACTGTCGAGCGAAGCGATGTATTCGGGGTGGTTGTTGGCTCGGGCCCATTGACGCAGCGCCTCTTCTTCGTTTTGTTTTTCACCGATGACGTTCAGCTTGTCGATGCCGCGGTTCATGCCAATGGCGTTTTTGTGGTAGTTGCTCGAACGGGCATATTTGCTGGCGTACTGTATGCGCACGGCGGGGTCGGCCAGCATCTCGTCGAGTAACTCGGCCTGACGCACTCCACGCATATAGATGCGGGTGGCATTGACGACGTCGCGCATGTCTTCGATTTCCCACGAGGTGTAGTAGCGGTTTGTCGTTCCGGGGAAGCCCATGATCATGGTGTAGTCGTTCTCGGTTACCCCTTTGAGCGAAATGTTGAAGTAGCGTTTGGGTTTCATCGGCACGTTGTCGGCGCTGTATTCGGCCGGTTTGCCGTCGGGCGAGGTGTAGACGCGGAAGAGCGAGAAGTCGCCCGTGTGTCGCGGCCACATCCAGTTGTCGGTGTCGGCACCGAATTTACCAATCGACGAGGGAGGCGCTCCTACCATGCGCACGTCGTTGTAGACGGTGATGGTAAACATGAAGTAGCGGTTGCCGCCGTAGAACGGCTTGATAACCACTTCGGTGAAGGGGTTTTCGGCCAGGAATTCCTCTCCGGCCAGTTTGCGGGCTTGCTTGTTGAGGAAGAGGGCGCTGTAAGCGTTCATCTCGTCGCCCGACTCTTCTACGGCCTTGTCGATGGAGTCGGTTACCTCTACAATCTTCTCGATAAACCGCACTTGCAGTCCCGGCGTGGGCAGCTCTTCTTTTTTGCTCATGGCCCAGAAACCGTCGGTGAGGTAGTCGTGTTCGACGGTACTGTGTTGCTGTATGGCGTCGTAACCGCAGTGGTGGTTGGTGAGAATAAGTCCTTCGGAGGAGATGATTTCGCCGGTGCAGCCGCCGCCGAAGATGACTACGGCGTCTTTCATCGAGGTGCTGTCGGGATTGTAGATGTCATCGACGTCGATGAGCAGTCCGGCTTTTTTCAGTTGTTTGCTGTTTTGCTGTTTGAGAAAGGGCAGGAGCCACATGCCTTCATCGGCCATGGCCGGTGAGAGAGCGAGTGTGGCGGCCAGTAGGGTTGCCAATCTTTTTCTTAACTTCATAAGGTTTCGTTTTTTAGTGCGTATTATCGGTAATGAATAGGTTGATGTTTTTTTAGGATATATATTCCTTGACGATTTTTTCGGTCTCGTCCCACAGAATACGCCGCATGGGGTGGGCGGTATATCTCGACGAGAGGGGCTTTACCCGGCAACTGGCGTTGAATGTGCCTGTGCGGCCTTCGGCTTCGGGCGATAATAGCAGGTCGATGGCCGTGGCGGCTCCCTGCCGGGGGGTGCGGATGAAGGGCCTGAAAAAGAGGTCGCACAGGGTGTCGATGACCGGGTTGTGCATCTTGATGATGTTGGTCGACACGATACCGGGGTCGGAGGCGTTTACGGCGATGCCTTGCTCTTTGAGCCGGTCGGCCAGTTCGAGGGTGAACAGGGTGAGGGCCAGTTTGGTATTGCTGTATATGGGAATGCGCCAAAATGAGCCTTTCCGTCCGCGGGCGAAAAAGTCGGGCAGGTCGATACGGCCTATGGCATAGGTGCACGATACCATGTTGACGATGCGGCTTCCGCGATGCATAAGCGGGAGCAGTTTGCGGGTGAGCAGGTAGGGCGCAACGTAGTTGACACTGGTCGTGCGGGCCAGACCGTCAGTGGTCTCGATGTGCCGGGGGTCGAGGGTGCCGGCATTGTTCATGAGCAGGTCTATGGCGACATTGCGTTGCAGCAGCTCTTCGGCCAGGCGGTTTACCGAGGCCAGAGAACAGAGGTCGACCTGCATGATTTCGATGGCTTTGTTTCCGCTCTGTTCGATGATTGAGCGGCGTACGGGCTCGGCTTTTTCGGGGTTGAAGCATACCATGACAACCCGATAGCCCGCTCTGGCTACGGCTAGGGTGATTTCACGGCCCATGCCTCCGTCGGCTCCGGTGATGACGGCCAGGTTTTTGGTGGTTGACGATTGTTGCGTCATGGGTTATGATGGCGGTGTTATATGAATTTTTTGTAGGAGTGACGAGTGTGTTTCTGCGGCTCCCTTCTGTTTTCTGTCGTCGCAAAGGTACAAAAATAATTGCCGGTAAAAAGAAAATCGGATTGTTTCTCTTTTTACCGGCTCATCTGTCCGACTGTTTTTTATTTGAATTCCAGCTTCTTGATTTCTTTTTGCAGACAGGCGGGG
>CAJLYN010000191.1 GCA_905210875.1 uncultured Bacteroides sp.
TGTATGGAAGGAACCTCTTCTGTTTTACCGATTTCCCGGTATTCGACCCCGAAATCGCAGCCTTGAACGGCGGGAACATCGTGCCCGGTATCGAAGCCGGTTCGTTGCCTTCGACCCGCTCCATGGGTATCAGTCTGAATGTGAATTTTTAATTGATAAAAATCATCTACATGAAAAAGAATATCAAAAATATATTGTTGGGCGGCATTTTCATGGGAAGCCTGTTCGCGGCTTGTACGCCGTTCGATGAGTTGAATATCGACCCGACCAAGCTCAGTGAAGCCAACCCCGGTTCTTTCCTCGACCCGCTTATCTACAATGTTTCGAAATTCGGTTGGAACCGTTACAACAATTACACCTATGAACTGATGGGAAACATCATCTCTTATCGAGACGTGAACGGCTTGGGGTGGTGGTTTGTCAAGGACAGCGAGGGCGATGGCACATGGAGCACTTATTATGAGTGGCTCACCAATGCCAAAGCCATGGAAAAAGAAGCCGTGAAACTGAATGAACCCAATTACCGGGCCGTGTCGAAAGTCATGCAGTGCTTCATGTTCGATATTCTTGCATCGGCGTTTGGCGATATACCCTACCACGAAGCGTGCCGGGGCGACGAGCAGCTGTTTTATCCCGCCTTCGACAGTCAGGAAGAGGTGTACCGGAATATCTTGCAGGAGTTGGAAGCGGCCAATACGTTATTCGACACCGAGGGCAATCTGAGATACAACTCTACCGGCGACCTCCTCTATAAGACGATCGATGGCGAGGGTATCCTGAAATGGAAGAAATTTTGCAATTCGCTTCATTTGCGTGTGCTTGTGAAGTTGTTGGATGTCGATGGTTTCGATGCCGAGAACAAGATAAAGGAAATCCTCGACGACCCTGTTACCTATCCTGTATTCGAATCGAACGACGATGGCGCTTTGGTCGAAATAAGCGGTGTCTATCCTCTGGAAGAACCTGTCGTGCGTGGCAAAGGCTTTACTTCATACCGGGCCTGCACCGAGTTTGTCGTCAATACGCTCAAAACTTGGAACGACCCGCGGCTGCCTATTTTTGTGGCCGAGGAAGGTGGCGAATATATCGGGTGGCCGGCGGGATTTTCCGTTCAGCCCGGAGGAAAAGCTTCGACACCCAATAAAAACATGGCGCTCGCCCCGATGAAATTGACGTTGATGTCTTATGCCGAGCTGGAATTTATCAAAGCCGAGTTGGCTCAACGGAATATTATCGACACCGATGCCCGGGTTGCCTATGAAAATGGCGTGCGTGCGTCGGTTGAACAGTGGGGAGGGGAAATGCCCGGAGATTATTTCGAAAACCCCAATGCGGCTTATGATGGTACGCTCGAGAGAATCTTGTTGCAAAAGTTCTTTGCCTTGTATTTTTGCGATTACCAGCAATGGTTTGAATACAACAGGACAGGTCTGCCCCATATTCCGAAAGGCGACGGGATTCCCGACGGCCAGGAAATCCCCCACCGGTTCAAATATCCCTCCATCTTGCAACGTACCAACATGGATAACTACCAATCGGCCAAGACGGCCATGGGTGGTGATGAATTGTCGATAAAACTTATATGGCAACAGTAAAACACAATATGAGATATAAAATGAAAGCAGTTGTATTATTCGTTATGGGGTTACTTTGCCTCTCTCCCGCTTTCGGGTCGGGAGCAGCCCTTCCGCCCGAAAGTGCGGAGAAAGAAGAGACTTCGCAAAAACCGCATGTCTACATATTCCAAGCCAAGACTGTCGGTGACGATGCCGCTTTTGTGACGCCCCACTATTTGGGCGAGCCTTGCACGACCAAATGGGGCGCCTTCCAGTCGGGATATACCCGCACCTACGCGCAAGACATCGGTTTCTCGTCTACCACGGTTGAGTTTGCGAAACCTTCGGTCTACCACGCCGTTAAAAAGGTAAATCGTTATGTCGTGAAAGCCGTGAAGAAAAAAAGAATGAAAAAAGCCGACGCCGTGACGTTGATGTGCCATGTCTTGGACTGCGCCAATGCCATCTTGTATGAGAATGATACGAGAGCGCTCGAAAAAGATTTGGCTTCGACCAAAGAACCCGAGCGTCTGATAGATATTTTCAACCATATCGAGTTAATTGCAAATACAAATAACCAATCTGTAAGTCTTTAAAAAATGAAAGCATTCAAATTATTCGGGCTCCTTGGCATATTTGTTTTCAGCCTTGTTGCCCAAACGAGTCAAGCTGCAATCGGCGGAAGGGTCTTGGATTCTCGACAGAAACCGGTTCCGGGTGTAGTTGTGAATGACGGTGTGAATTTTACTGTCACCGACAAGAACGGCGCATATACGTTGCCGGCCGATGGAAAATTGTGCCGTTATGTCTCTATCTCTGTCCCCGCTGCATACCGGATTCCAGTCAACGAATACAACTTGATACGTTTCTATCAACCTATCGATGCTAAGAATACGTCAAAATCCTATGATTTTGTTTTGGAAAAAAGAGATAAAGTGTCCAGAAAATTCAATTGCCTTGTCTTTTCCGACCCCCAGCCCAAGAATGATTTCCATTTCGTGCGTTTCTTTACCGAAGCCGTGCCCGATGTGAAGAACTTTTTGAAAACCATCGAAGGTGAGACTTACGGCTTTGTCGAAGGCGATATTGTGAGCGATGCCCTGCACCTCTATCCGCTGTATGTCAGTGCCGTGTCGTCGTGGGGTATTCCCATGATGCATGTTATCGGCAATCATGATTTCGACTTGGAATATGCCGAGGCAAGCGAGGTGGATGATTGGGCCGAAGGTTATGCCGAGAAAAAGTACGAATCGTATTACGGCCCTACCGATTACTCTTTGAATATCGGTGGCGTTCATATTATTTGCATGAAAGACATTAATTATCATGGCCGGAAAAAATACGATGAGCGTCTGCTGAAAGAACAATTGGATTGGTTGAAAAAGGATTTGAGCTATATCGAGCCCGGTACGACGGTATTTCTCAATGTGCATGTTCCTCTATACAAGGTGATCAATGACCAGCCTTCACGCGAGGTCTTGAATATTCTCAAAGATTATAACGTGCACGTTTTCTCGGGACACACCCATTATCATAAAAACGAAATTTTGGCCGAAAACATCTATGAGCACAATGTCGGCGCGGTCTGCGGATTCCATTGGATTGGAAAAACCAGCCGTTGCGGGACTCCCAACGGATATATGTGGGTCGAGGTCGACGGCAATGATGTCCGTTGGCATTTCAAGTCGACAGGGTATGATATCGATCATCAATTCAAAATCTATAAACCTGGAAAATTCGATACGCAACGCGAATATGTAGTTGCCAATGTATGGGATTGGGATCCCGCCTGCCAAGTGAAGTGGTACGAAGACGGAGTCTTACAAGGTACAATGGAACAATTTGCCGATATCGATCAAGAATATGCCCGGTCGGGAAGAGTAAATATTTTCAGAACCGACCATCTTTTCCGGGCCAAACCCTCTAAAACCGCAAAATCTATAAAAATAGAAGTTGTCAACCGGTTCGGGGAGACATACACCCAAACGGTAAAATTGTAGTCTGTCCGTACAACGGCGTAACTTTAGCTTAAAATAGCGAAAAGCCCACCGACCAACTTTCAGGCCGGTGGGCTTTTCGATTACTTCATTTGGAGAAGAAGACATAAGAACTGTTGAAAAACACTGTTAAGAAACAGATGAAAAAAATTGTGGAGAGAGACACAAAGAAGTATATTTGCAATCCTTGTCTTGAAGAACTGCCATTTTATACGAAAAAAATTTTCTTCTAAGGCATTGAGAATAAGGAAGAAGAAAAAAGGCGCAAAAAAAAGATGGAAAAAAATGGCAAAAATATTTGGAGGGGAATAGAAAAGCCTCTATCTTTGCACCCGCTTTCCCGATAGAACGGGAGCTTAGCCCGGGCGAGGGAAGCGAATAGAACCTTGAAGAAATGATAGACAAAGTAGTACGAGACGAGTAAAAAGTCAACGTCAAAACCGGCGAATCACGAGCCACTCCCTTGCAAGAGGGAGGATGGTAAAAGAAGTCTTCGATGGAATAAAAAATAAGAAAAATAAAATAATACAACGAAGAGTTTGATCCTGGCTCAGGATGAACGCTAGCGACAGGCCTAACACATGCAAGTCGAGGGGCAGCACAGTTGAAGCTTGCTTCAATGGGTGGCGACCGGCGCACGGGTGAGTAACGCGTATGGAACCAACCCGCAACAGGGGGATAACCCGGAGAAATCCGGACTAATACCGCATAGCACAGGGAATACAGAAGTATTTTTTGTTAAAGAGCAATCGGTTGCGGACGGTCATGCGTTCCATTAGCTAGTTGGCGGGGTAACGGCCCACCAAGGCGACGATGGATAGGGGTTCTGAGAGGAAGGTCCCCCACACTGGTACTGAGACACGGACCAGACTCCTACGGGAGGCAGCAGTGAGGAATATTGGTCAATGGGCGAGAGCCTGAACC
>CAJLYN010000192.1 GCA_905210875.1 uncultured Bacteroides sp.
CTTTTACTTGTTTGACATCATTATTGTGGCCGTTGTCCCGTTTTTGTCCCGGCCAAAAAATCAAATACCTTGTAACTATCTGAAAACCAAACAGTTACAAGGCATTGTGTCGGGGTGGCGAGATTCGAACTCGCGACCCCCTGCTCCCAAAGCAGGTGCGCTAACCGGACTGCGCTACGCCCCGTTTTTTCGACCGCAAAGATAATATAATCTTTTCTCTCTACCAAATTATACCATAGTTTGATGGAAAAATATTGCTGTAACTAACATAGAAAAAATAAGCGAGCATACCATGCTCGCTTATTTAGATTCGAGAGAATCGTTTTATTCACTTTGTCTCTTCGGCACACAGCGCACAAGGCCGGCGGCCTCTTTTCTTAGCGGTCTCCAACGACCAAATCTTGACAGTTCCTCGGCAGCTTTTCAAGGCCGGGCACTCTTTATCGGCGTGATATGTGGTAGCATAACCTCCTGTACATACAAAGGTTATGGTAACTCTCACCGGTGGTTTGACCGGAGAGTTCCCCTTGCCACTCCAAAAGAGCAGCGCAACACCGCATAGTGCCACTGCTGCCCCCCATCGCCGCCACGCACTTGCGACCATGACTTAATCGATAAATTTTGCTTTACCCATATCTCGGGGCTTGGCTGCCGGAGACTCATCGGGATAACCTACGGCTATGGCATAAAGCAACTCATAATCGTCAGGTAGTTGCAACTTCTCGACGTAAGGAGCTGCCTCTTTGTTTTCTTTCATGAAGCGAACGGGACTTCCGAGGCAGCAGGTGCCCAATCCCATAGATTGAGCGGCCAACATGATGTTTTCGCTCAACAGGCCACAATCAAATTGTGCCTCGCCGCTTTTGGGCGATGCCACAAAAATCACAGCCGGGGCGTTGCGGTAGAGATTCTTGAAATTTGGGTCTTCTCCGGCTTTCGGATTGGCTTCGAGATAGACAGCCGTTATACCATTGATATATTCGGCATCATCAACCACACGCCCCTGCCATTGCTGGCGGTTCATGGCACTCGGAGCATTGATGCCGCACTCCAACAAGAGTTGCAACGTATCGCGCGAAACAGGCTTGTCTTGATACTTGCGTATGCTGCGACGCTCCATGATGGTTTTAACCACAAGATTTTCTTCGTTTGCGGCTGCTTCGTTGCTTTGCGGTGCCGGCGAACACGAAACCACGGCCACAGCCATGGCCAGACCCATAAGGCCAATTAAATTCTTTCTTTTCATACTTGGGCTATATTTTATAAAACGGATATCAGCGACATAATCTCTTCTTTCTTGTCATTGTAAAAGTAGAGACACTTTTTGTCTTTCTTCTCTTTCACCTCAAAGGTGTTTGTTTCGTTGAAGGCCCGCATGATTTCTGATTCCGAAACGGCATCGGGACAGGCCATCATGGTTGTGGCCAGATTTTTCAACGACAAGACACGTTTCTCCGACAACGAATAAGGCCCGAAGAAACGGTTGCAACCATTACAGCCCGACACTTGCATGGCCTGGGTATCGAACGTGATTATGGCCGTATCGACCACAACAACAGGCTGTCCGTAGGCAGTCTCAATCAACCACGAACCTTCCAGCGAAACATTTTTGGAGGAGCAGGCCCCCAACATCATCAACAAGGCCGTAACGGCCACGAAACAGATTCTTTTCATAATATAATTTGTTTTAATATCTTTCTTCCTCAAAAACAGACACCTTGTCTTGTGAACACCACACAAAAAACAAAGTTTTCTGTTTTTCCTTTCCATAGCTGGCCATAGGGCCCAGTCCTACAAATATATGCAAAAATTTCTTTTTCCCCGAATAGTAGCGTTTTTAACGGCGAAAAAATCGAGATTTTCCGGGTATTTGCAACTCTACCCGATTTATCTTTTAGGGAAAGGAGGTAGAATCTTTGGGTATGACAAACGATTTTTTTACCTTTGTTTTCGCTAACATAATTTTGAAATGGAAGAAGATATAAAGAAAGCCTGTGAAGTCATGGAACAAGGTGGACTGATACTCTATCCCACCGACACGATTTGGGGCATCGGCTGCGACGCCACCAACGAAAAGGCCGTGAAACGGGTGTACGAAATAAAAAAACGTGTCGACAGCAAGGCCCTGATTGTGCTGGTCGACAAGCCGGCAAAGGTCGACTTCTATGTGCGGGAAGTTCCCGACATCGCATGGGATCTTATCGAGGTGGCCGACAAGCCTCTGACCATTGTATATCCGCAAGCTCGTAACCTGGCGGCAAATGTTGTGGCTCAGGACGGCAGTGTAGGAATACGCATCACCCAGGAAGCCTTCTCGCGCAAGTTGTGCGAACGATTCCGCAAAGCCATCGTATCGACATCGGCCAACATCAGCGGCCAACCCTCCCCGGCCAATTTCTCGGAGATAAGCGACGAGATAAAACAGTCGGTCGACTACATCGTTGGTTACCGCCAAGACGACACCTCCAGGCCGTCGCCGTCGAGTGTCATCTGGATAGGCGAAGGCGGTGTCGTCAAAATCTTACGCCCTTGACAAATGAACGCCAAGCGACAAATAGCCCTGTATGTCATTAGCGACTTTTTGTCGGCTAATGTAGGCTGGCTTCTGTTCAACATATTCAGGTACTATCTGTTACCCATCAACAAGGAAATAGCCTCTCTGGCAGTCTATCTCTCCTATCACACGGTCATAGAAGGTCAGATACTGTTTCCGCTCCTGTTCATGGGCATATTCTACTTGTCGGGATACTACAACCGGCCGTTCCTGAAATCGCGGCTCGAAGAGTTGTTCACCACGACTTTCTCCATACTCATCGGCACGTTGATTGTATTCTTCATTGCCATCATCAACGACCTCTCTTATGGAGATTACAGTTACAGCGCGCTCATCGGTATCTTTGCCATACTATTTGCGTGTGTATATCCCATGCGGGCTGTCATTACCGGATATGCAACACGACAGATACACTCCGGCCGGTGGGGATACAATACCCTGGTGATAGGTGCCGGGAAGAATGCCCGTGCGTGGGTCGAGAGCGTCGCCCGGCAGCACAAGTCGCCCGGGTTCAAAATCGTAGGCTATGTCAAGTCCCACTCCGACTCGCTCACGACACCCCCCGAAGGCTTGCCGGTGTTCCGGGCCGAGGCTCTGCCGCAGGTCGTCAAGGAGCACCGCATCAAACGGCTGATTGTTGCTCTCGACCAAAACGACTGGCGCTCCATACAGCAGGAGACAAACCCTCTCTACGGCTACGACATACCCATTCTGGTTTCGAGCGACAACTATTACGAGACACTGCTGTCGCGGATAAGAATGACCAATATTCTCGGCACCCCGCTCATCGACATCACCTCTTGTGCGTTGTCGGAAAGTCAGAAAAACATCAAAAGATTGTGCGATGTACTCTTCTCGGCCGTGGCTCTGATAATACTCTCACCGCTGTATCTGCTCATCGCCCTCACCATAAAGGCCACCTCGCCGGGCAAGGTTATGTACAAACAACAGCGGGTGGGCCTGCGCCGGAAAGACTTCACACTCTATAAATTTCGCAGCATGGTTTCCGATGCCGAAAGCGGTACTCCCGTGCTGTCGAGCGAAAACGATCCGCGCATCACACGTGTCGGCAAGGTGCTGCGAAAATACCGCCTCGACGAGTTGCCCCAGTTCTGGAACGTGCTCAAAGGCGATATGTCGCTGGTAGGCCCGCGCCCCGAACGGCGGTACTATGTAGACCAGCTCCTGCAAAAGGTCCCGCACTATCACCTTATCCACCAGTTGCGTCCGGGGCTTACCTCGTGGGGTATGGTAAAATATGGCTACGCCCGCAATCTCGACGAGATGACCGAACGGCTCAAATACGAGATGCTTTACCTCGAAAACATCTCTCTGATACTCGACCTGAAAATTATAATATATACGATAAAGACGGTTTTTACCGGGAAAGGCATATAAGAAAGACATGAAACAAGATTGGTTTCTGAAAATTCTTGTTTGGCGAGAAAAACATATCAAGGAAAAGAACTTCATCTTGATATTGAGTTTTCTTATCGGATTGCTGGGCGCACTGGCAGCACTCATACTGAAAGAGGCTATTCATCTGATACAGAGACTGCTCACCGACCACTTCTCCATCGACGGAGCCAACTATCTCTACCTTATCTACCCCATTATAGGAATCGGCCTCTCCTGGCTGTATGTTCACTACCTGGTCAAAGACGATATAAGTCATGGTGTAACAAGGGTTCTCTATGCCATATCGCAACGGAAAAGCCGGTTGAAGCCCCATAACATGTACAGCTCGGTGGTGGCCAGCTCCATCACCATAGGTTTTGGTGGTTCGGTCGGAGCCGAAGCTCCTATCGTATACACGGGAGCCGCCATCGGTTCCAACCTGGGTAAACTCTTCCGCCTCGACCCACGAACACTCATGCTGTTGGTGGGTTGCGGTGCGGCAG
>CAJLYN010000193.1 GCA_905210875.1 uncultured Bacteroides sp.
CGGGAAAGGCGGGCTCGTCCTTGTCTTTACCCGACTGAAAATTTTCGTAAAGTTGGGTCCAGTCGTAATCGACACGACGAGAACCTGACGTCGGCCTCGACGGAGCCGAAAAAGGATTGTAATCGGGAGAATAGGATACCCTTGGGGGAACAACCTCCTGTCCTGTATGTAGAATGGGTATTTCGGGGGCACCTTCGGCATCGAAGTTGATAGAAGGTGCCGCATTGAACTTACCCAACGTCTCTTTTACGGCCGCCGAGAGAATCTGCCATATTGGCTGCTCGTTCTCGAATTTTATTTCGGTCTTCGTAGGGTGTATGTTAACATCGATTGTCGATGGATCGACTTGAATATGAAGGAAATAGTGCGGCATCTCCCCTGCCGGCAACAACTGCTCATAATTGGTCATGACAGCCTTGTGGAAATAGGGGTGGCGCATATACCGTCCGTTGACAAAGAAATATTGCCAGGCATTGCGTTTGCGGGCTGCCTCGGGGTGTCCGATGTAACCGGTAATAGATACGAGAGAGGTCTGCACGTCGACCGAGAGAAGATGTTGATTGAGATTTTTTCCGAAAAGAGCGACAATTCGCTGGCGGAAATTCGCTGGCGGGAGATTGTACAACTCGACATCGTTATGAACAAGTTTGAAAGCAATCTGTGTATTTATCAATGCCGTGCGTTCAAACTCGGATAAGATAAACCCAAACTCAACTTGGTTCGACTTCAAAAACTTTCTTCTTGCCGGGACATTGAAAAAGATATTCTTCACCATAAAGTTTGCCCCCGCAGCACACGATACATACTCCTGTGACTCCACCTTTGAACCCGAGATAAGTATGGAGGTGCCTATTTCATCTTCGGGACGGCGGGTTCGTAACTCCACTTGCGCAACGGCTGCAATCGAAGCGAGTGCCTCGCCCCGAAATCCCATGGTATGCAATGTATAGAGGTCTTGTGCCGATTTTATTTTTGAGGTGGCATGGCGTTCAAAAGAAAGGCGGGCATCGGTCTCGGACATTCCTTTACCATTGTCAACAACCTGAATCAGTGTACGACCGGCATCTTTGATATATATCTGTATCTCAGTGGCTCCTGCATCGATGGCATTCTCTACCAACTCTTTCACCACGGAGGCCGGTCTCTGTATGACTTCTCCGGCGGCAATCTGATTAGCCACAGAATCGGGTAAGAGATGAATTATATCGCTCATAATAAACTATTCACTTTCTTCATCCAAAAACTCCTCGCTACGGCGCACTTTCTTGGTTTCAGATCGTGGACGCCGTGTCTCTCTGAACACATCAAACTTGTTTTGAGGCCGATAACTCTCATACCACTTGTAATCGGGCAGAAATATCATATCGGGTTTCAGCTTGGAAATCGGGGTCATCGTTCCGTCTACGGTCGGCCACATTTTCAATTTGTCCATTTGTCGGTTTTTCATATACATGGTCAAGAAACTTGTCTCGGCCATATTCATGCCGGTAAAAGTCATATCCGACTCCTGAGGATAGAAAATGGTTTGTACGTTGCCGCTCACGTCGACCTGCGAAATATCGCCATTGACAAAATAGGCTTTCAGGTCTTTACCCGACAATTGGTCGAAAAAGGCCGTATCCTTCTGCTGCGTGGCAAATGCAAAATCGGGAATATGCGCCCAGTCGATGGTCGAATCGTTCATATAGACCTTTATCGTATCGCCAAAAATCTGGTAATCGAGATTCCACATAATAGGACCATCCATCATGACCAGCACCGAGTCTTCGACACGGTACTCCATGGAGTCGCATATCGCCTGTATATCATGCCGATACATGCGCACATCGTGGTAAGCCAGCAATACACGTCGAGACTGATTCAATTTCAAAGATTCCAAAGTGTCGGCGTGCAGATAGAGTGTATCGGGTTGCGAGTAATCGACAAGCAAAGCCGAGTCGGTCGAGAATGACTCTTCGCTCCTTTCATTATAAAAACCATAATGACCGTGCATCTGCATCATACGCAACGTGTCGTCGACAACCATATGGCCGAAGACTTCGCCGAAGCCGTTGTTTCTGTCGTAGAAAATAGTATCACCGGTAAGTTTCTGACTCTTCGAAACAATAAGCGAACGATCGTAAAGCCGGGCTAAATCGTTGGCAGTATCGTAGAAGCCCAACGAAGAGTATATCGTATTGCTGTCGGACACAATAACCGAGGGTCCCAGTATGTCGGCAATCTTTGTCGTCGTGTTGTATTCCAGCGTATCGGAATAGAGCGTAAACTGCGGATTGAACAGCTTCACGTCGTAATTGAACACCGCGTTCTTGGTGTCGGGTGAATATTGCCCATAAAACGAAGTGAGCCGATTAACGGTATCGGCTACCTCTCCTCCTTCGAAATAGTATCCGATGTTTATCTCCATGTCGTAGTTGAAGCTATCGGTTGTCAATACGACATCGCGGTTGATCATGCGCACGTTGTTGCGGATACGCGCAAATTGGGTTTCGCCGTCGTAATAGAGTTCATCGCCATAGATAAACAAGGTATCGCCCTGCTCCATGCGAACATTGCCGAAAGCGTCGAGTGAGTTGGTCTTCTCATAGAAATAGGCACTGTCGCAATACATGTACATACTATCCTTACGAAAGCGCACATCGCCTCGGAGAATTTGGAAGTCGGGCGTAATCAATTCATTAAATTCCAACTCATTGGCTGCTTCAAGGAATACCCGTTCTTTGGTTGCGACCGATGTTGTGTCGGGTTGGCGACGCTCCGGCGGTACAATAGCCGAAGCCTGACCTGCAACAATACTTACAAACCATCCCACGCAAAAAAGCGACGACCGGAGAGACGGGAACTTTTGATAGAATCTTATCGGCATCGGCTCTTATTTCTTTATCCAACCATCGTACATGAATTCGCAATCGTCCCATCCTTCCTTGATGCGTACATAGGTCTCTTTCTGTTTCTCGCGAATCCAGTTATCGATGAGTTCATTTCGTTTATGCTCCTCGACTATTCCTTTCAAGATTTGGAAATCGTTCGAGACATTGGCCTTATGCCCGGGAATGCGCGATTTCAACTTGACCATGACAACAACCTCTTTTCCACGTTTCTGGTCGATCATGGTAAAAGGTTCGGAAATATCACCCACCTCCATCTTGTCTACAACCTTGGCAATTTCCTGGGGGAGTTGATCCATCTGGAACTTGGTCGTCGACACACCATTCTCCGACATATTGACCATAAGCCCCTTGTTGTTACGTGTCTCCTTGTCTTGAGATACATATTGTGCCGCATCTTCGAAACTTATTTTTTTATCGACAATATCTTGTCGAAGAGTGTCCATGCGAGCCAAGGTCTGGCTGAGTTCTTCGTTAGAGACTCTCGGACGCAACAATATGTGTCGGCAATTGATGCGATCGCCTCGTTTTTCGATAAGCTGTATGATATGATATCCAAACTCTGTTTCAACAATCTTGGAAACTTTCTTAGGATCGTTCAAAGAAAATGCCACATTGGTAAACTCTGGCACCATATCGGCCCGACTGAAAAAGCCCAACTCTCCTCCCCGACGTGCCGATACAGGGTCTTCGGAATAGAGAATGGCCAATGTCGAGAACTCAGCCTCACCCGAGGTTATACGTTCGCTGTACTCACGCAGACGGGCCTTGATATCGTCGATTTCCTGCTGAGGAATGAGCGGGTCGACACGTATCAACTGCACTTCGACCTGCACGGGAATATAGGGCAGACTATCGGTCGAATAGGTGGCATAAAAACGACGCACATCGGCCGGCGATACTTTCAGCCCTTCGACCAATTTTCTTTGCATGGCACTTACCGTCAACTGGTCACGGACTGTTGATGACAATTGTTCCCGCAACTGGGGAATTGTAGCATTGAAATACTCCTCGACTTTCTCTTTTGAGCCTATCGAGTTAATCCACATATTGATACGTTGCTCCACGGTGGAAAACACCTCCGACTCAGTGACAAACACGCTATCGAGGCGCGCCTGCGTCAAGAAGAGTTTCTGTATGGCAATCTGTTCGGGAATCACACAGTAAGGGTCGCCATTGATACGTTGGCCCTGGCTTTGCATGGCGCGATATTGAGCTTCGACATCGGAAAGCAATATGGCTTCATCACCGACAATCCACACCACTTCATCAACAACACCCGGTGTCGGCGAAGGTGCTTGCGCCATAGCAATATTCCCGGCAAAAAAACAACTTATGAGTGTACAGAAGAAAAGATTCTTTTTCATAAATATTTTTTATATAAACAGGCAACGTCGTCAATATACGCGGCCATAATATTTTATTTTTCGATTTTCAAGGGCTTGCTGATACAACTCCTTATTCATCTGATGCAAGAAGTCCATACGTTTCTGGTTCAATAGCACTTCTTCTATCTGCGTGCGGGCAAAGT
>CAJLYN010000194.1 GCA_905210875.1 uncultured Bacteroides sp.
TCTTTTTTCTTAAAAAGAGTATTTGTGGAGCATCTACTCTCTTTTTCTGCATTATTTATTATAAATATAGTTTATTGACACAAATATATGGTTTATATATGAAAATAAAAAGATGATATGTAAAAATTTTTAGCAATACTTTTATCGGGGCAATCACTATACTGTGTTTTTTCAAGGAGGAGTGTCGCTGAATATTTAAGGCATTTTTAAGAATGTGTTTTATGAAGAAAAACGTATATTTAGGCAATAAATATTTGCCGCCATGAAACAGATTCCTGCCTCCGAACTTATTCTCCATGCCGACGGGTCGGTGTTTCACCTGCATCTCCGTCCCGAGCAGTTGGCCGACAAGGTGATACTCGTCGGCGATCCCGGTCGTGTCAATACCGTAGCGTCGTTTTTCGACGAGCGCGAGTGCGAGGTCAGCAACCGGGAGTTCCATTCGATAACTGGAAGCTACCGGGGCAAGCGCCTCACGGTTGTGTCGCACGGTATAGGTACCGACAATATCGACATCGTGCTCAACGAACTCGATGCGCTGGCCAACATTGACCTGTCGACCCGCACGGTGCGCGATACGCTGCGCCGGCTCACGTTGGTGCGCATAGGTACCTCAGGTGGTCTGCAACCCCATGTACCCATCGGTACCTATGTGGTGGCCGAGAAGTCTATCGGCTTTGATGGCGTGCTCAATTTCTATGCCGGACGCGATGCGGTGAGTGATCTCGATTTTGAACGAGCATTCTGCGATTATGTGGGGTGGAATAGCCAGTGGGCGGCTCCTTATGTTGTCGATGCCGATGCCGAGCTGGTGGCGCGTGTGGCCGGCGAGGAGATGGTGCGGGGCATTACCATCTCGGCCAACGGATTCTATGCTCCGCAGGGGCGCGAATTACGCCTCGCTCCGGCCGACCCCGACCTTAACCGTAAAATCGAAGCCTTCCGCTATCACGGTCGCACGATAACCAATTATGAGATGGAGAGTTCGGCGCTGGCCGGGCTGTCGCGCCTCATGGGTCACTATGCCATGACGGTGTGCTGCATCATTGCCAACCGCCTTGCCGGTGAGGCCGATACCGGTTACAAAGGTTCGGTCGAAGGGCTTATCGAGTTGGTCTTGCAGCGTATCTGATGGCAGGTACGATGCTGGGGACCCTCTTGCGTGGTCCGTATGAGTGAAACATGAAAGCAGCGGCCCGATCTGTTGGTCGGGCCGCTGCTGCATGAAGTAAGAAGGAATGGCGGTTGGACTATTTGATTTCAATCTCTTCTTTGAGGTCTATTTCCTGGCCTTCGTTATCGTATATCTTGTATTCGAGCAAGGCCAAAGACTGATTGGGAATGAGTTTTATTCCGCGGGTATATTTGTTTTTCCATCTCCATAAGAGGGAAAAGAACCCTTGGGTGATGTACGCTGCGATGTACGGGTGTACGTGTAGGGAGAATTTCTTCACTTTGAATTTTTTCACCAGAAAGGCG
Source organism: uncultured Bacteroides sp. (assembly GCA_905210875.1). Lineage (GTDB taxonomy): Bacteria > Bacteroidota > Bacteroidia > Bacteroidales > UBA11471 > Caccoplasma. The sequence continues at coordinate 1,480 of CAJLYN010000194.1, forward strand.
ATTTTTGCTTCGAGGTGGTCGGTAAAGAGTATCGATGGGGGTATCTTGCCTTTTCCGTTGCACACGGGGCAGTCTTCGTCGGTCATGATATCGAGGGCGGGACGCACCCGGTGACGGGTAATCTGCATGAGTCCGAACTTGCTGAGCGGCAATATGTTGTGTCGGGCCCGGTCGCTCTCCATGAGCTCTTTCATGCGGTCGTAGAGCTTCTGTCGGTTCTCGGCATTGTCCATGTCGATGTAGTCAATGACGATGATGCCGCCCATATCGCGCAGCCGCAATTGGCGGGCTATCTCTTCGGCGGCGGCCATGTTCACTTCGAAGGCGGTGTTTTCCTGGTCGGCATTGGGTTTGGAGCGGTTGCCGCTGTTGACGTCGATGACGTGGAGAGCCTCGGTGTGTTCGATGATGAGATAGGCTCCGTTGCGGAACGAGATGGTTTTGCCGAACGACGATTTGATTTGCTTCGTGATGGCAAAGTGGTCGAAGATGGGAATATCGTCGGTGTAGAGTTTGACGATGTCTTTGCACTCGGGAGCGATGATATTTACATAGTCGCGGATATGCTGGAAAGTCTCTGAGTCGTTGACGTAGATATTCTCAAATGAGGGGTTGAAAATATCCCGCAGCAGGCCTACGGCACGTCCGGTCTCTTCGTAGATGAGCGAGGGTGCCTTGGCTTTTTGCAGTTTGGCGAGACTGTCTTCCCAGCGTTTCACCAGCGTCTTCATTTCGTTGTCGAGCTCGGCTACGCGTTTACCTTCGGCTACGGTGCGTACGATGACGCCGAAGTTCTGCGGCTTGATACTGTGAATGAGCTGGCGTAAACGGGTTTTCTCTTCGTTCGATTTTATTTTCTGCGATACCGATACCTTGTCGGCAAACGGTATCAGTACCAGAAACCGTCCTGCAAAGGAGAGTTCGGCCGTGAGGCGCGGTCCTTTGGTCGATATGGGCTCTTTGGTGATTTGCACCAGAATCTCCTGGCCTACGCTGAGCAGGTCGCTGATGACACCCTCCTTGTCGAGCTCTTTCTGTAACTTGAATTTGGGCAGAGAGAGCATGTGCTTGCGGTCGGAGAGCGACTGCTTGGTAAATTTTGCGCTCGTGGTGAAGAACGGACCTAAGTCCTGGTAGTGAAGAAATGCGTCTTTTTCGTAATCTATGTCGACAAATGCAGCGTTCAATCCCGGCATCAGTTTCTTGACTTTCCCCAAGTAGATATCGCCCAGTGCAAATGAGATGTTGCACGGCTCTTTTTGCAGCTCGACCAACCGCTTGTCGTTGAGCAGCGCGATAGATACCTCTTTGGGTTGTACGTCTACGACTAATTCGCTTGACACTTCGGGGTTGTTTTAGGTTACTTGACTGTGTAGAATAGTTGTTCTTAAAAGCCAAAAGACAAACTCTTGAACGAGTCAGGAGTTTGTCCTTTGTTTGTCTTATTACAGATAAGAAGTAGAAAAGGTTTACTTTTTCTTCTTATGTCTGTTTTTTCTCAGTCTTTTTTTACGTTTGTGTGTTGCCATTTTATGGCCTTTTCTTTTTTTTCCGCTGGGCATGGTTATATGCGTTTAATATGTTAATAAATTTTGATTGCTCTTATCGAAATCCCTTATTTTACTTCGCTCATGAAGGTTTTGGCGGGTTTGAAAGCCGGGATATTGTGCTCGGGTATGATGATGGTCGTGCTTTTCGATATATTGCGAGCGGTCTTTTGGGCTCTTCTTTTCACGATGAAACTACCGAAACCTCTTAGGTATACATTGTTGCCTTTGGCCAGCGAACCTTTTACCGATTCCATGAATTGCTCAACGGTGGCCAATACGATAGCTTTCTCGATTCCTGTATTTTTTGAAATCTCGTTTACGATGTCTGCCTTAGTCATTGTTTTTTGTTTTATGATGATTAGCGTTTTTAAATTTTTGGTTTGCAAATATATAGCTTTTTCTTTTTTCGGCGAACGAATTTACTGTTTTTTTCTTTTCAATTTCGTTGCTACGATTTGCAAAACGGGTGCAAATATCGGAATAATTTTTGAGATTCGCTTCTTTTGATTCAGGAATATTTATAGGGTAAATCGCTTACCGTTCCAGCGATAGCCGATTGGAGATTCTCGAAGCAGCGGGGCAATGCGTTTATGGATTTCTTCGGGGAGATACTCTTTCAACGACTCTTCGGCCCATAGCGTGTCGCCCTTGATGGTATAGGATATGGGTAGCAGGTCGACGAGGTCGGCGGCCCGGCGACGCTCTTTTTTGGAGCCCTTGTCCATAAATGTTTCGGGAGTGGGTGCTGCAAACAGTCGGTCGGTCGCAATCGGTTGCCAACGTGTGTCATAAAACGACAGTCGGCTGTCGTGAGCCGGGAGCGATACATTTTCTACAACAGCGATGATGCCCAGTGTGTCGGCTACGGGCAGCAGGACGATTTGCAGGCTTGATGCCGAGGAGAGTTGCACGGTAATCTGCCGGTCGTCGAGCGAGGTAATCTCTATCGTTCCGCCCAGCGGGTGCTTTACACGGCTCTCGTGACCGGCGTCGTGCAGGTCGATGAGGTCTTTACGGCTATTCTCGCTGAGGTGTGGAAGCAGTTGTTTCGGAGCCGTAACGAAATAGCTGTCGATGGGGCGTCGACCGTAAGTGGTGATGCTCGTCAGCAGAAGCAGGGTAAAGAGTATCAATCTCGACATATCGGATATTTTTTACAAATATAGCGAAAGGTGAGCGCAGAGACAAAGAGAAAACAAAGTTTTATACTTTATGACTGTGCCTAACCAATTTCTATATCCTGTAAATCTTCTGGAAAGTCAAGGGCGTGGTCAATGAAAATGCAATTTTTGAGTAGCGGTTTTTATCAAACCTTTTTCTCCAATTTCCCTGGACTGGGAGACTAATGACGCGACTCGGTGAAAGT
>CAJLYN010000195.1 GCA_905210875.1 uncultured Bacteroides sp.
GCATTGATTTTCTGAGGCTGCAATTCTTTTGTATGAAAAATTATCCGCTGCTGCTGTACAGCTTTTCGGGCAGACGTTCGCTGGCAGGCTATCTCCGCGGATTTTATTTTCCCGTTTCATGCAGCGATTATTTCCGTTTTCTGGCTCCAGCGACGCCGTCGTTCCGAAAGCCGGAAGAGAAAACTGTTCCATCTGAATAAATGATATTCCCCATGATACCCAAGCAATACACATCGCAGGAGTTGGAGAAGTTGCACGAGGTTCTGTACGAGATACTGGCCGAGGTCGTGCGCATCTGTACCAAACATGACATACCCTATTTCGTCATAGGCGGAACGGCTATTGGCGCACTGTACGACAAGGCCATATTGCCGTGGGACGACGACATCGATATCGGTATGAAACGCGACGATTACGAACGTTTCCTGCGTGTGGCTCCCGAGGAGCTCGGCGACGCGTATTTCCTTTCCTGGATGGGAACCGACCCTCACACTCCCTACCATTTTGCCAAGGTAAAGAAAAACAATACGCTCTTTGTCGAAGACAATTTCAAGACGGTTCCCATGCATCAGGGTATTTTTGTAGATATATTTCCCTTTGACCGTATTCCCGACAACAGATGCCTCCGCCGCATACAGTTCGAGGCGGTTAATTTCTTGAAGTGCTGTCTCATAGGGAAAGAAGTATGGCAATGGAAACATGCCGGTACCTGCCAGATTGCCTCTCCCTCCAACCGGGGAGCGATACCTTGCTGGCTCAACAGAATCGTCGATGTGCTGTTTACCAAGAAGGCGATTTATAAAATGATGAAGGTGGCTTCGACGTGTTTCAACACCTCCCGTACGGCCTATTACAACCATGTCATCACCCGTACCGACCATATTTCCTGCCGCGATATCGATTGTCTCGAAACAGTCCCGTTTGGCCCGTTGCATCTGAAAGCGCCAGTCCGTCTCGAAGCCTTCTTGCGGTATAACTATCCGACTCTTCACCGGTATACCGACGAAGAACTGGACAAACGCTTCAATCACTATCCGCTTATTTTGTCTTTCGACGCAAAAGGCGACGGACTGGAAGACTGGAATAAAAAGTAATCGGGGTAGGAGCCGAGAGTTGGCCCGGTGGCAGAGTCTCCCGTTTATCTCAGCGCAGCGACGATACGTTCGCAGGCGTGTCCGTCGCCGTAGGGGTTGTAGCTTTCCGACATTTTGCGGTACACCTCCTGGTCGTGCAGCAGTTGCGACACGTTCTCGACAATGGCATCGGCATCGGTACCTACCAGTCGCACGGTGCCGGCTTCGACGGCTTCGGGCCGTTCGGTCGTGTTGCGCATCACCAGTACCGGTTTGCCGAGCGAGGGAGCCTCTTCCTGTACGCCGCCGCTGTCGGTGAGCAGCAGGGTGGAGTGTTGTATGGCGTAGACGAAGGGCAGGTAGTCGAGCGGTGAGATGAGGTAGATGTTGGGTGTGCCCGACAACAGTTCGTATACCGGCTTTTGCACGTTGGGGTTGAGATGTACCGGGTAGACGATGTCCATCTCGGGGTGTTCTGCGGCGATTTGTCGTATGGCCTTGCAGATGTGCAGGAAGCCGTCGCCGAAGTTTTCCCGGCGGTGTCCCGTCACCAGAATGTAGGGACGCTGGCCGACGGTGTAGCCTTTGGCTTGCAGTTCGCCGATAATGGAATTTTTGATGTATTGGTTCTCTTCGATGATGTTTACAGCCATGAGCAGGGCATCGATAACCGTGTTTCCGGTAACGAAAATCTTCTCGTCGGCAATGTTTTCTTGCAGCAGGTTACGGCGCGATTTCTCGGTCGGGGCGAAGTAGTAGGAACACATGCGGTCGGTAACCTGACGGTTCATCTCTTCGGGCCAGGGCGACTGCATATTGTAGGTGCGCAGGCCGGCCTCGACGTGCCCGATGGGAATTTGGCGGTAGAATGCAGCCAGCGAGGCTGCCATCGATGTGGTGGTGTCGCCGTGTACCAGTACGATGTCGGGGCGGAAATCGTTGAACACTTCGCGCAGCCCCAGAAGCACGCGTGAAGTGATATCGAAAAGGTCCTGGTTGGGAGCCATGATGTTCAGGTCGTATTCGGGAACGATGCCGAAGACCTCCAACACCTGGTCGAGCATCTGACGGTGCTGGGCAGTAACGCATACTTTGGTTTCGAAATGTTCCGGCTCTTTTTGCAGAGCTTTTACAAGGGGAGCCATCTTGATGGCTTCGGGGCGGGTACCGAATACAAGCAAAATTCTTTTCATGGTATATCTATCACTGTGGCGGCGGAAGTTTTTTACTTCCGGATACCGCAGAAGTCCAGTTCTATTTTGTCGGCATCTTTGGCGATGCTCAGGAAGGGGGTGTGGCGCAAAAGCCATACGATGATGTCGGCTTTGGCGTAGGCCTCGTTGCCGTCGGTGAGGTTGAAGCTCGGGTGCGACGCAATATTGGGTTCAACAATCAATACATCGGCCCGCGATTCGGTGATGATGCGCGATACGATATATTTGGCGGGCGATTCCCGCAGGTCGTCGATGTCGGGTTTGAAGGCGAGACCCATGCAGGCAACAACCGGTTCGCGGCCGTTTTTCTCGACAAAGGCGCGGCAGGTATCCAGAACCTTGTTGGCACACCAGTCGGCTTTGTAGTCGTTGGTCTCGCGGGCCCGCTTGATGAGTTGGGCCTGTTCGGGATAGTCCGACACGATGAACCAGGGGTCGACGGCGATGCAGTGGCCGCCCACGCCGCAACCCGGTTGCAGAATATTTACGCGGGGGTGTTTGTTGGCCAGCTCGATGAGTTCCCATACATTGATACCGGCTCTGTCGCAGATAATCGACAACTCATTGGCAAAGGCTATCTGCGAGTCGCGCGAAGAGTTCTCGGTGAGCTTGCACATCTCGGCTGTGCGGGCATTGGTGCGATGCAGCTTTCCCTGCACGAATGCCGAGTAGAACTCGATGGCCTTATCGGTCGATTCGGGGTTGATGCCGCCGATGACCCGGTCGTTGTGTACCAGCTCGTAGAGGGTGTTGCCCGGCAGTACCCGTTCGGGACAGTAGGCAATGAATATCTCTCCTTTCAATTCGGGGCGCAGGCGGTAAATGAGCTCGGCCATGCGTTCGGTCGTGAATACGGGAGAGGTCGATTCTATGACGAAGAGATCGCCCGGTTTCAGGAAAGGCACAACCGAACGGGTTGCCGATTCCACATACGTCATGTCGGCCCGGTGGTTCTGCTTGAACGGGGTAGGCACAACAATGAAAAAGGCGTCGGCGGTTTCGGGTTGGGTGACGGCTCGCAGATGTCCATGGGTGACAGCTTCTTTGACAACACGATCCAAATCGGGTTCAACGATATGAACCTTCCCCTGGTTGACTGTTTCTACAACCGAAGGGTTGACATCTACACCTACAACTTCGTAACCGTGATGGGCGGCTACGGCTGCGGTGGGCAATCCGATATATCCTAATCCTAAAAATACGACTTTCTTCATCTTGATATTCAATGACTCTGTTGTATTATGGCGCATGCGGTTGAATGGCCTTTGTCGGCTGTGAGAATGATGTCGCGCGTTTGCGCCATCCCAGAAAATGGTGCAAAATTAAAAATAAAATATGACTTTCGGCTTTTTTCAAATCAAAAAAAGGTATTTTTGCTGTATAAAAATCGAGGGAAGAATGAGAGTCCTGATAATCAATACATCGGAGCGCGAGGGTGGGGCTGCCGTGGCCGCCGGCCGGTTGATGGCCGCCTTGCAGAAGAGCGGCGTGGAGGTGAAAATGGCCGTGAGAGACAAGTCGACCTGCAACCCCGACGTGTTGGCGGTGGGTAATCCCATTCTTATGCGATGGCGCTTCCTGTGGGAACGTGTTGTCGTGTGGCTTGCCAACCGTTTTTCGAAGCGTCATCTTTTTTCGGTCGATGTGGCCGATGCGGGTGTAGACCTCACGTCGCTGCCCGAGTTCAAGCAGGCCGATGTGATACATCTGCACTGGGTCAATCAGGGCATGCTCTCGCTCCGCGATATCCGCAAGATTCTCGATGCGGGAAAGCCTGTCGTGTGGACCCTGCACGACCTGTGGCCCTGTACGGGTATTTGCCATTATCCCGGTCAATGCACACACTTCAAGGAGGAGTGCCACCATTGTCTCTATCTGTGGGGCGGGGGAGGGGCCGACGACCTTTCCCGGCGGGTCTTCCGCCGCAAGGCGAAAATCTATGCCGGCCGTCCGATACACTTTGTGGCGTGCAGCCGGTGGCTGGGCGATATGGCGCGGCAGAGTGCGCTCTGTCGGCAGCAGTTGGTGTCGAGCATACCCAATCCTATCGATGTATCGCTTTTTGCTCCGGCCGACAAGGCGGCG
>CAJLYN010000196.1 GCA_905210875.1 uncultured Bacteroides sp.
AAAAAAGTAAATTGCGATGTGATAATCGGTACTCCGTTTATACATCTTGCATCGATTACTCAGACTATTGATACCACTAAAATAGGCGTTGCTGCCGAGAACTGTGCCGACAAGGCTTCGGGTGCCTATACCGGAGAGGTATCGGCTGCCATGGTGGCTTCTACCGGTGCTAAATATGTGATCTTGGGTCACTCCGAACGTCGTGCCTATTATCACGAGACTCCCGAAATTCTTAAAGAAAAAGTGCTTCTCGCACTGGCCAATAATCTGACGCCCATCTTCTGCATCGGTGAGGTACTTGAAGAACGTGAAGCCGGAAAACACTTCGATGTGGTAAAAGCCCAAATCGAAGGTTCTCTCTTCAACCTCTCGGCCGAAGAGTTTGGAAAAATCATCTTGGCTTATGAACCCGTGTGGGCCATCGGTACCGGAAAGACGGCCACTGCCGCTCAGGCTCAGGAGATGCACGCGTTTATCCGTCAGACCTTGGCCGATAAATACGGAAAAGAGGTGTCCGAAAACTGCTCCATACTTTACGGCGGAAGCTGCAAACCCTCCAACGCTAAGGAACTGTTTGCCAACCCCGACGTCGATGGTGGACTCATTGGTGGAGCCGCTCTCGAAGTAGAGTCGTTCATGGGTATTATTGAAGCATTTTAAAAACAGCTAATCTCCAAGGGGAACAGAACGATACAATCGTCCTGTTCCCTCGCTTATTCTATCCGCTATGACACTAAGAACATTCCTCCTTCCCATACTCCTTGCCGTCTGTGGTACTTTTACGGCGCAAGCACAGGCATACAGTATCGACACGACGATTGTGCAATCGTTGGGCCGTTCGTTAAACGGCGCCCGTGTTGTGTTGCATCAAGACTCTGTTCTCGATATGCGACTCTCCCGTAACAGCGGTACGTTGAAAGTCGACAAAGATGGAAATATCGCCACGCAGGGCTATCGCATACAGCTCTTCTCCGACAATAAACGCAACTCCCGTGAAGAGGCCGAACTGCGTTCCGATGTCGTAGCACAGGATATGCCTCAGATACCTATTTATGTAACCTATCTTTCGCCTTTCTGGCGGCTGCGTGTGGGTGACTATCGCACATATGAAGAGGCCAACACGCAAATGCAGTTGTTAAAGAAAAAGTTTCCCAAGTATTCGGTCGAGATGCGTATCGTTAAAGACGAAATCGTATTGCCGTTATATAAAGAATAATTCATGTCCGACAGTATACAGAACCTCACCGACGACCAGCGTGTAGAACAGTTGGCCGCCCATTATAAAGCCATACTCGAACTTTTGGGAGAAGACCCTGCCCGTGAAGGTCTGGTGAAAACTCCCGTACGCGCAGCCAAAGCCATGCTGGCCCTTACCTCGGGATACCGTAAATCGCCCGAAGAGATTATCAAGTCGGCCCTCTTCAAGGAAGAATACGGTTCGCGCGGACAGATCGTCGTCGTAAAAAATATTGAGTTTTACTCTTTTTGTGAGCATCACATATTACCTTTCTTTGGGAAGGCCCACATTGGGTATGTACCCGACGGTTGCGTAACCGGTCTCAGTAAGTTGGCCCGGCTTGTCGATGCCTTTGCCCGCCGCCTGCAATTGCAGGAGCGACTCACCTCGGAGATATGTGAGAGCTTGCAGACGGCACTCCATGCGCAGGGGGTCATCGTGGTCATTGAGTCGCGTCATCTTTGTATGCAGATGCGCGGTGTAGAGAAGCAGGGTGCCATAACAACAACCAGCTCTTATACCGGCGTATTTGAAGATTTGTCGCGGCGCGAAGAATTTTTTGCCTTGATAGGCCGACGGTAAAATGCTCATTTATAAGATAGTCTAATTTTTTTTGAAGAAAATTATCTCAACTATTTGCACAAGTCAAACAACCGTCGTATATTTGCAACCGCAAACGCGAAAATAGCTCAGTTGGTAGAGCATAACCTTGCCAAGGTTAGGGTCGCGGGTTCGAGTCCCGTTTTTCGCTCCAAGAAAATTCTTTGACATATTGAAATGCGAAAATAGCTCAGTTGGTAGAGCATAACCTTGCCAAGGTTAGGGTCGCGGGTTCGAGTCCCGTTTTTCGCTCCAATCGTTTTACGAAGTTCTCGAGCCCAAATGGCGGAATTGGTAGACGCGCTAGTTTCAGGGACTAGTGTTTATTGCGAACGTGCAGGTTCGAGTCCTGTTTTGGGCACCTTCATATAAAACGTATTTTGTCCGGGTGGTGAAATTGGTAGACACGCTACTTTGAGGGGGTAGTGATCATTGGATCGTGTGAGTTCGAATCTCATCTCGGACACCAACAAAAAGGCATTGTAACATTTACAATGCCTTTTTCTGTATTAACCCACCCAATAAAGTTTCAGAAATGGTTGTTCTGCGATTTCTTTATCAGTGGCTTATTGTCATGCCCATCATGGTTGTGATTACCATACTTACGGCACTTGTCACCATAGTTGGTTGTTTTTGGGGCGATCATCGGGTGTGGGGTTATTACCCCGGGCTCATCTGGTCGCGCTTGTTCTGTATTGTTTCCTTGGTGCGGGTTGAGGTCCGTGGCAAGGAAAAACTCGACAGCTCCACTTCTTACGTTTTTGTGGCCAATCATCAGGGTGCTTACGACATATTTCTTGTCTATGGCTATCTGGGACATAAATTCAAGTGGATGATGAAAAATTCCTTGCGGCATATACCCTTTGTAGGAGCTGCTTGCGCTGCGGCCGGATTCATCTTTGTCGATCGTTCGGGTAAGGGGCTGCGTGAGACTCTGGCCGCCGCCGAAAAGATACTCACCCGCGGCATGTCTCTGGTAGTCTTTCCTGAAGGTTCGCGTACGCCCGATGGTCGTCTGCATCGCTTCAAGAAGGGTGCCTATCAGATAGCCGACGACCTCTCTCTCCCGGTTGTACCCATGACCATTGATGGTTCCTATCGAGTTTTATCGAAAAACTCAAAACTCATACGTCCCGGAAAAATTACCCTTACGATACATGAGCCCGTCTATCCGGGGGTCGATGGTCATTACGATATGGACTCTCTTATTGATACAACCTATAAGGCTATTGAGTCGTCATTGCCTCAGTAGAGTTGAATTTCTAATAAAAGTTAATTGGCGAAAAAAAGCTACTGCAAAGCGTTTGTAATAAAAAATAAATTTGCACCTTTGCAGTCGAAAATTGCCCGGTGGTGTAATGGTAGCACTTCGGATTCTGGTTCCGCCTGTGAGGGTTCGAGTCCTTCCCGGGCAACAATTTTCAGAGACAGAGGGTCTTATCAAACTTGATAAGACCCTCTGTCGTTTTATTACCCTCCTCTTATACGGGAGAAATATGCTCAATAGTAATATCGGCCGAAGGGAATATTGTTTCTTGATCCGCCTCTTTTCCGCGGGGGTAAAAGTGTGTGGGGGGATCACCGCGAGGTGTTGAAACCGAAAATCCGGGTGTAGTAGCCGTCGTCGGTGCGCATGTACTGGCCGTATGGGTTGGTTGCGTCGATATCGCGTATAGAGAGTGGCGTACGATAATAGGCTTTGTCGGAGGCGGTGTGAAAGTAGATGTAGCACTTCATGAGGTCGGGGGTGTCGCGAATAATGGCTTCGGCAGATTCTTGGGAGACAGGGCGGGGGGTATAAATGTGGGTAAAGTCGTTGTCGTCGGAACAGAATATGCGGCAGGGCATGCCTTCGTATTCGTTCTCGCACAGGCGGGTGTGAACCTGTATCGTAATGGTCGACTTGACGAGTGCGGGGGGCGGTGTGATTTTTTTCTTGAAGGCTTTGGCTCCTAAGATGAAGAGGTAGATGAAAGAGGCCAGGCCAATGATGTTGATGAAGGTGTCCATGGGGAGGTGTTGTGAGGGTTTGACGGTGAAAGGTAGGAAAAAACAGAGAGGTGTCAGCTCGGGGTATCGAAACCAAAAATCATGATCCAGGTGTCGTTGCGGCGCAGGTACTTGCCATAGGCAGATGTGGAGCTGATGTCGAAATCTTTGACGCCCATAGGGCAGTCGGGACGGTAGAAATTTGCGTCGGGGACAATATGAAAATCAGCACTTCCCGTGATAATGTTTTCTTGCTTGTCGCTGATAAGGTACTCTTGCTTGTCGCTGATAAGGGCCTCGGCTTCGTCGCGGGTGAGCCGACGGGGCGTGTAAATATTTGCGAAATATTCACAGTAAATTATGCGGCAGGGCATGCCGGCGATTTCGCCCAGATGGGTGTTGCGAGGGGGGTTGTAGTCTTGGAGAAAAGGGTTGGTGGGGGGCGGTGTGATTTTTTTCTTGAAGGCTTTGGCCC
>CAJLYN010000197.1 GCA_905210875.1 uncultured Bacteroides sp.
CGCCTGTTTTCTGTTTTCCCTCAAAAACTTTACATTTGTCCGAAAATTGCTTTTGAATGATGCGTTCCATCTTATTTCTGATACCTTTTCTTATCACTTTTGCATCTGTTCTGCCGGCTCAGGAGAGACCCAAGCGGGAATTCCGTGGAGCTTGGATACAGACCGTCTATCAGCCCCAGTATGCCGAAATGGATTCGGCCCGGATGTGTGCCTATTTTGATACGTTGCTCGATACCTTGCAGCATACGGGCATCAATGCGCTGCTTTTCCAGATAAGGCCCGAGTCCGATGCCTTCTACCGCTCCGAGATAGAGCCGTGGAGCCGTTTCCTTACCGGCGAACAGGGTCGTGCGCCCGAGAATGGCTGGGATCCTATGGCGGCCCTCATCGAGAAATGCCACAGTCGCAATATCGAGTTTCACGCCTGGATCAATCCCTATCGGGCACAGTGCAACACGGCCGTCGCCCTCGACTCGTCGCACATCTATTACCGGCACCCCGAGTGGTTTGTCGAGTATGGACGCCAGTTACTGTTCGACCCCGGAATGCCCGGTTCGCGGGCCTTTATCGGGAGAGTCGTCGACGACATCGTGGCCCGTTACGACATCGACGCCATACACATGGACGACTATTTCTATCCCTATCCCATCGACGGGGTACCATTTCCCGATACTACCAGCTATGCCCTGTATGGCAACGTCCTCCCGCTCGACGAGTGGCGGCGCAGCAATGTCGACACGCTTATCGCTCAACTTTCCCGCGACATCAAGCGGCGCAAACCCTGGGTGCGGTTCGGAATCAGTCCGTTTGGCATATACCGCAACAATACCACCTCGCCCGACGGCAGTGCTACCTGCGGCTTGCAAAACTACGACGACCTCTATGCCGATGTGCTGTTGTGGGCACGCAACGGCTGGATTGACTATCTCATTCCGCAGCTCTACTGGGAGGTAGGCCACAAGGCCGCCTGCTACGAAGAGCTGGTCCGATGGTGGAACCGGAGTGTCCCCGGCAGTTGTCATCTTTACATCGGACAGGACGTCTGCCGTTCGCTCGATGCCCCCGGAGTCTCACCGCTCCGTTCGCAGTTGGGGTATAAGATGGTCCTTTCGCGTTATCTCGGCCGCATCTCGGGTGTATGTTTCTGGTCGGGTTATCCGCTTGTCGACAATTACAAAGGGGCTGCCGACGAGTTGCGGCGCGACTATTTCTCGGCACCGGCACTTATCCCTGCCTATACCTACATCGACGACAAGGCGCCCAAGGCTGTGAAAAAATTGCACACCCGTTGGTGTCCCGACGGCTTTTATCTCGAATGGAAAGCCGACAAGACACGCGATGTGATGCAGCAGGCGGCCTACTATTGCGTATATCGGTTCGACGATGAAGATGCGGTCGATCTCGACAATACCCGGGCATTGGTCGCTACGGTGCGGGATACCCGTTACCGCTTGCCTTTCCGCGACGGGTCGAGCCGGTGTGTCTATGTGGTAACGGCCGTCGACCGTCAGCACAACGAGAGTGAACCTCAAATGCAGAAAGTGAAATTATAGATACAAATTCAATCATTATGCCTCTCAAATTATTTTTGACACTTGTCCTCTCTTTGGCGTTGAGCCCGATAGCGGCGGGTGAGCGAGATGCCCATTCTCGCGGAGAAGAAAAGAAAATCGTGAATGACATCTTTTGGGATACCGTCGACGGTCGTCCCATATACAGCCAGGGCGGGGGTATTTTCCGTTACCCCGATGCCGAGACCGGCGAGATGCATTATTATTGGTACGGAGTGCGTTATGCCGAGGCCGCACGTTATCGCGAAGACCCGTCGGTTACCTGGCCGCGCTGTACGTTCGAGGCGGTAACCTGTTACCGGTCTGACAATTTGGTCGACTGGACCTTCGTGGGCGACGTTCTCACCCGTGAGGAGGTCGACAAATACGGCCGAGCCGGTTGGGTAGGACGCATGGGCGTGGCTTATCTGCCCGAGTGGAACAAGTATGTGCTGCTGGTGCAGCACGATAACGGGGTGCTGTTTGCTCTCTCCGACAAGCCCGACGGCCATTTTACCTGGTATCGTCGCATTACGATGGAGAAGATTATCGGTACGCCCAATACCGGCGACCAGACGGTTTTTGTCGATGAAGATACCGGCAAGTCCTATCTTATCTACTCCTACGGTCGCGGACGCAACCGCATCTATGTGTCGGAGATAGGAGTGCGCGACGGTCGGGTCGACCTGCTCGATTGCACACAGGTATTCAAAGGTGCCGGTCGTGAAGGCAACTGCCTTTTCAAGTATAAGGGCCGTTATTACATGTGTGCCTCGAATCTTTACGGGTGGGACTCTTCGTTTGCCTACTACCTGGTAGCCGACGACATACGTGGCCCGTACGAACCAGTAAACGATATGCAGATTATGCCCGGTTGTGCCGATGACTATGCGCATATTACCCAGACGGGATTTTTCTATACGCTGCGCGGTACGCATCAGGAGACGGTGCTTTATTGCGGCGACCGCTGGGCCGATTTTGCCGGGAACGGTTTGGGGTATAACCAGTGGTGTCCTCTCTCGTTCGATGGTAAGGAACCTTACTTCAACTCTCTGAATGCCTGGTATCTCAATGCCGAGACAGGTGAGTGGCGGGTGGCCGAGGAGAATAATTATGTGAAGAACGGTAGTTTCGAGGCAGACCGCCGGCCTATTCCTTGTCCGGCCAAGCCGGTGCAGGATTTTCTGCTGGGGTGGACCACCGAGGTGGTGAAGGGAAATGCCGTAAAGGTGGGCGACGACGACTCTCCCCGCCTGAATTATGAGAATACGGCCGATGACCGTAAAACGGTAATTGGTGAGAAGTCGCTGTACATGAGCGATAAGGTCGATTTTGAACGGCGCGTTTTCCAGACGATAGCTTCGACGCCCTATGTGTCGCTGCCCGACGGGGTCTATACGCTCGAAGCGCGGTTGAAACATAGCGACGGATTCGACCGCTTTGAAATGTATGCCGAGAGTGGCGACCGCCGTTATGCCTGTCGCATCAAGGGTGAGTCGGCAGCGTGGAAAAAGATAACCATAAAGCGGGTGAAGGTGAAAGACGGAAAGGTGGAGATAGGTTTCTATGCCAATGCCCGTGCCGGAGCCTGGTCCTGTATCGACGATGTTGTTTTGTCGCAACGCCGATGAGTGCAGGATATACGATATGAAAACGGGGCGGAATGAATTTCATTCCGCCCCGTTCTTTTGTGTATGTGGGTGAACCGTTTAAAGTTCCTCTTTTTCTTTCGTCGGATTTTTGTAGTAGATTTTTCCTTCGAGATATTCCTGGGTGGCGATAAGGGTAGGTTTGGGCAGTTTCTCGTAGTAGCGGGAAATCTCGATTTGTTCCCGATTTTCAAAAACCTCTTCGAGATTGTCGTTGTACGAAGCAAACTCTTGCAACTTCTTCTCCAAGTCGTTTTTCATCTCTACGCTTATCTGATTGGCACGTTTGCCGATAATGCGTAACGTTTCGTAGACGTTGCCCGTGTCGCTCGACAGAGCGATGATGTCGCGGGTTACGGTATTGGTCGGTGCGTTGGTTTTTTTGTAGTCCATTTTTTTATTTCGGTTTGTTTTTATTCTGCGTTGTCGATATACTTGCTGGCCTTGTTGAAGATATTGTCGGCCTCTTTCTTGAATTTTCCGTTGGGAAATTCATTGATGTAGGCATAGTACTCGTCTATCGTATTTCTGTATCGGTCGCCTTTCTTCTCGCGGATACTCTCTTCGGCTTCCTGGAAACGTGCCCGCAAGATAAGCATGAGAAACTCCTCTTTCTTTTGGGTGTAGGGATATGACTTCAAGGCGTTTTGAGCCGTAATGACGGCCGATTCGAAATAGTTCCGTCCAAGATAGTTTCCTATGTTGAAGTAGGTCGTGGCATTCAATAACTCTTTCTCGGCCAGTTTCTCTTGCAGGTTGACAATCATCTCTTCGGCCTCTTTCACCTTTTCGCCCCGGGGGTAGTAGTCGAGATACATCTGCAACTCTTCGATGCCTTTGTAGGTAATCGACTGGTCGAGCCGGGGATCGGGAGAGTCGTTGTAATAACTCAGTCCTGAGTAGTAGCGGGCCCGTTCGGTATATTCACCTTTGGGATAGCTGCGGTAGTAGGTGGCAAAATAGTCGCCTGCCGTGTCGTAGTTTTTGGCCATGAAGTGGCTGAGGGCCAGTAGATAGAGCGACTCTTCGCCTTTGTCGGTGCCTTTGAATACGGCTA
>CAJLYN010000198.1 GCA_905210875.1 uncultured Bacteroides sp.
TGAAGAAATAAAAAAGAGACGATTACATGAAAAATTTGATAGAAGAGGAGATCTCGCATCAATTGTAAAAAGAAGAAAAGGTTACACGTGCGAAGTGTGTGGTTTTTCTTTTACTGACAAATATGGAGAATTAGGCACACAATATATCGAGGCCCATCATTTAATACCATTTTCGTCGTTAAAAGAGGGAAATACTCGACTAAATCTGGAAAAAGATTTTGCCGTTTTATGCAGTAATTGCCATCGTATGATACATCGATTAAAAGACTCATCAGATATAGAATATCTAAAAGCCATTGTAAAAAAGTACAATCAAAAGCAATAAAATCAGTTTCTATTTTTACCCATAGACTTTCTTTCTCAAAACCAAACCGTTGTGAGGAGACGTCGTTTTTTTGTTGAATATCGCTCGATATTCGTCGGCTTTTTTCGTATCTTTACCTCGTAAAATTTTCCTCAGAGCCCTTATGCAACCCTTTGTACATTTGCACGTTCACTCACAGTATTCTGTTCTCGACGGGCAAGCCAGCATTGCTGCCATCGTCGACAAGGCTATCGACGACGGCATGCCGGCCATCGCCCTCACCGACCATGGGAATATGTTCGGCGTGAAAGAGTTTTACAACTACATCAAGAAGAAAAACGGCAAGCTCAAAGGTGCGGTACAGGAACTCGAACAGAAAATCGCCGCCATAGCCGACGACGACCCTGAGAAAGAGAGCAAGCTGGCCGACCTGCAAGCCCAACTTGAAAAGGCCAAAGCCAAAAAGCCTTTCAAGCCCATCATCGGTTGCGAGATGTATGTGGCCCGCAAACGGCTCCAAGACAAAAACGGCAAGGAAGACCAGAGCGGCTACCACCTTATCGTACTGGCCAAGAACGAGAAAGGATACCACAACCTCATCAAGCTGGTATCAAAGGCATGGACCGAGGGTTTCTACATGCGTCCGCGTACCGACCGCGTGGAACTGGAAAAATACCACGAAGGGCTCATCATTGCATCGGCCTGCCTCGGCGGTGAGGTCCCCCAAAAAATCATGAACGGCACACCGGCCGAAGTCGAAGAGGCCATCTCGTGGTACAAAAATCTCTTCGGCGATGACTACTACCTCGAAATGCAACGCCACAAAGCCACCGTGCCCAACGCCAATCACGAGACCTACGAACGACAACAGGAGGTAAACCGGGAGCTGATAAAATATGCCGAGAAATACGGTATCAAACTCATCTGCACCAACGATGTGCATTTCGTAAACGAAGAGCACGCCGATGCCCACGAACGGCTCATCTGCCTCAACACCGGCCGCACCATACACGACAGCAATCCCCACATGGGATACTCCAAACAGGAGTGGCTCAAAACCACCGAAGAGATGAACGGCGTCTTCGGCGACCTGCCCGAGACACTGGCCAACACACTCGAAATAGCCGACAAGGTCGAGACATACAGCATCGACCACGCCCCCATCATGCCCACGTTTGAAATTCCGGCCGACTTCGGCACCGAAGAGGAATACCGCCAGAAATACAGCGAAAAAGACCTCTTCGACGAATTCACGCAGGACGAGAACGGCAACGTGGTGATGAGTCAGGAAGCTGCCGAAAAGAAAATCAAGGTCCTGGGCGGATACGACAAGCT
The DNA here is from genome assembly GCA_905210875.1 of uncultured Bacteroides sp. GTDB lineage: Bacteria > Bacteroidota > Bacteroidia > Bacteroidales > UBA11471 > Caccoplasma. The sequence continues at coordinate 1,640 of CAJLYN010000198.1, forward strand.
CTACCGTATCAAGCTCGAAGCCGACTATCTGAAAAAACTGGCCTACGACGGCGCCTACAAACGCTATGGCAATCCGCTCGACAAGGAAATCGAGGAGCGTATCATCTTCGAGCTGCACATCATGAAGACGATGGGTTTCCCCGGCTACTTCCTCATCGTGCAGGACTTCATCGCTGCCGCCCGCAAAATGGGGGTATCGGTAGGTCCCGGCCGTGGTTCGGCGGCCGGTTCGGCTGTCGCCTACTGCTTGGGCATCACACAGATCGACCCCATCAAGTATGACCTGCTGTTTGAACGTTTTCTCAACCCCGACCGTATCTCCCTTCCCGATATCGACATCGACTTCGACGACGACGGGCGCGGCGAAGTGTTACGCTGGGTAACCGAGAAATACGGACACGAAAAGGTGGCACACATCATCACCTACGGCACCATGGCTACCAAGATGGCCATCAAAGACGTAGCCCGTGTAGAAGAGTTGCCGCTGGCCGAGTCGATACGGCTCACCAAGCTCATACCCGACCGTCTGCCCGAAGTGAACGGCAAGTCGCCCAAGATAAACATAAAAAACTGCATCGCCGCCGTACCCGAACTGCGTGCCGCCTGCGAAGACGAACGCACCCGCAACACGATGAAGTATGCCCAGATGCTCGAAGGCAACGTGCGGGGTACCGGCGTACACGCCTGCGGCACCATTATCTGCCGCGACGACATCACCGACTGGGTGCCCGTGAGTACGGCCGACGACAAGGAGACCGGCGAAAAGCTGCTGGTAACCCAGTACGAAGGGTCGGTCATCGAAGATACCGGTCTCATCAAGATGGACTTTCTCGGGCTGAAAACCCTCTCCATCATCAAGGAGGCCCTGAGCAACATCAAACTCTCACGCGGCATCGATGTCGACATCGACAACATCGACATCAACGACCCGGCTACCTACAAACTCTACGGCGAGGGTCGCACGATAGGCACGTTCCAGTTTGAGTCGCCGGGTATGCAGAAATACCTGCGCGAGCTGCAACCGTCCAACTTTGAAGACCTCATCGCCATGAACGCCCTCTACCGCCCGGGGCCCATGAAGTATATACCCTCGTTCATCGCCCGCAAACACGGGAAAGAGAAAATCACCTATGATATACCCATCATGGAGAAGTACTTGAAAGATACCTACGGCATTACCGTGTATCAGGAACAGGTGATGCTTCTCTCGCGTATGCTGGCCAACTTCACTCGTGGCCAGTCGGACGGACTGCGTAAAGCCATGGGTAAGAAAATCAAGGAGAAACTCGACGAACTGAAACCCCTCTTCATCAGCGGCGGCGAGAAAAACGGCCACGACCGCAAGATTCTCGAAAAGATATGGGCCGACTGGGAAGACTTCGCTTCGTATGCCTTCAACAAGTCGCACGCCACCTGCTACTCCTGGGTGGCCTACCAGACGGCCTATCTCAAAGCCAACTACCCGTCGGAATACATGGCTGCCGTGCTGAGCCGCAACATCTCGGACATAGGCGAAATCACCAAATTCATGGACGAGTGCAAAAACATGGGTATCAAGGTACTGAGCCCCGATGTCAACGAGAGTTATCTGAAATTTACCGTCAACAAGGAAGGCAACATTCGCTTCGGTCTCGGCGCAGTGAAGGGTGTGGGAGAAAACGCCGTAAAATGCATCATCGAAGAGCGGGAGAAGAACGGCCCGTTTACCGACATATTCGACTTTGTGCAGCGCGTCAACCTCTCGGCCTGCAACCGCAAGAACATCGAGTGCATCGCCATGTCGGGCGGATTCGACTGCTTCGGCATGAAACGCGAGAGCTTCATGGCCGTGAACAGCAAAAACGAAAGTTTCTCCGAGATTCTCGTGCGCTATGGCAACAAATACCAGATAGACCAGAGCATGCAGAGCAACTCCCTCTTCGGTGCCGTCAACGCCGTTGAGGTGGCCCGCCCGGCCATTCCCGATGCCGAACCGTGGTCGGACCTCGAAAAGCTGAACAAGGAGAAGGAGCTGATAGGCATCTACCTCTCAGCTCACCCGCTCGACAAGTACCGCATCGCCCTGCAATACGGCTGCAATACCCGCATGAAAGAGCTCGACGACCTCGAATCGCTCAAAGGTCGCGACCTCTCTATGGGCGGCATCGTCGTAGGTTGCCGGGAAGGCATTACCAAGACCAACAAATCGTTTGCCGTCATCAAGGTCGAAGACTACTCGGGCATCGGCGAGTTTTTCCTCATGGGCAACGACTACGTCAACTTCCACAAGTTCGGCGTGCCCAATCTCTACATCTACATCAGAGGCCGCGTCGAGCCCCGCTTCCGCGACAGCGACGCGCTCACCGTGAAGATAGGCACCATCGAACTGCTGCCCGATGTCAACGACCGCATCATCGAGAGCCTGACCGTCGTCCTGCCCAGCGAATCGGTAGATCGGGCCATGGTCGACGTGCTGCAAGAGAACCTGCCCAACAGCAGCGAAGGTAAGACCAAACTCTATTTCGAACTCATCGACGAACAGGAGCCGACCAACGCCATCAGACTCTTTGCCCGCCCCATAAAGATAGGCGACGTGG
>CAJLYN010000199.1 GCA_905210875.1 uncultured Bacteroides sp.
GGGGCGCTGTTTTCTTGGCAGGTATCGTTCAGTTATTTCTTTGTCGAAAAATTTTTTCTCTCTCTGGAATTTCCCGATGATGTCAGTGTCCCGAGGGGCTGGTGGGTTCACTGCGACTGTTGGGGTACGTCCGGTGGTAGGTAGGAGTGCCTCTTGCGAAAAGAAAATTCTGGATAGTTCTTTTGGGAGAGTAAGCAGAAAGGGCTGTGCCGACAGGATTCGGCACAGCCCTTTGGTATAGATGGCGGTTGGTGTCGGCGATTTTATGAAAGGCTGTCGGCTTTTTTCTTACGGTATGCCACAAACAGGTTCAGTAGCAGCAGGAGGGCAAACAGGCCGAATCCGCACCAGGCAATGGTCTCGGTAATGGCGATGGAGGCAGGCTTGAACGACATCACGACCCGATGTTCACCGGCCGGGACATAGATGGCTCTCAATACATAGTCGGCGCGGGCTATCGGGGTTTCGATACCGTCAACGGTGGCTTTCCATCCATGAGGGTAATAGATTTCGGAGAAGACCACTATGCCGCCTTTCTGTGAAGTGATGGTGTAGCAAAGCTCTTCGGGGTGGTATGAGGTGAGCCGCACTTGTGCGGTGGTGTCGGCCGAGATAGCTTTTCCGTCGAAGAGCGCTGCAAAGCGTCGGTCGATAACTGCTGTTTGGGCCGGGTCGAAGTGGTCGAGTGCTGACATCTCTTCGTTGGCATTCTGCACCCACTCTATTTCATCGACAAACCAGCCGTTGCCCAGTGCGTCGGGGTTGAGGACCGCCTGCGGTTGACGATTTTCGCCGGGAACGATGTAGTATTTGGCGTTCAGCATATTCAGTACCTGTTCGTTACCCTGGCTTATTTGGTGCTCGATGAGTTCTTGGTAGCGGCCCAGCTTGGCGGCATGGTATCCGCCTATGGCTTTGTGGTAGAACGAGGTGGCTCCGTCGTTGAACGTATTAGTCGTGAGGTTGTATACCCGGTAATGGGGATCCTTGTCTTGGAGAATCATTTTATCAGCCGGGCTTTTGGGGAAGAAGGCCGAGAGGTCCTGACTACTGCGTTTCGGAATGAACTGTTCGCTGTTGAGGTAGCGTTTGTCGACGCTCCACATATCGCCAAGGCAAAGTATTATCAGCCCGATGACAAAGAGTTGCGAGTTCAGTTTCTTGCGGGCAAAGAGGAAAGTCAGAAGACCGCCGATGGCAATGATGATGACCGAACGCCATGCGTCGGAGCGGAACAGACTCATGCGTACGTTTTCCAAGGCGGCGACAATATCGGCAATTTGGCGGTTCTGGGCTGCCTGCGGTAAGAAATATTGGCTCTCCTGTTCGCTCAGGAAATTGAAGAAGAGACCAGGAGCCAAAGCGAAGAGTAGGGATATGCCGCCGGTGAGTCCGAACGCGATATAGAGACCTTTTCTTTTTTCTTTCAATACAGATGGATTCTTGACCATCTCGATTACGGCCAGAGCTGCCATCAAGGGAATAATCAACTCGGCAACAACGAGAATTGAAGATACCGAGCGGAACTTGGAATACATTGGGAAGTAGTCGGCAAACAGACGGGTAAACCACATCATGTTATGTCCCCACGAGAGGAATACGGTAATGAGTGTGACACCCAGCAGATACCATTTGAGTCTGCCCCGCAACAGGAAGAAGGATAGAATGAACAGGGTCATGAAGAAGGCACCCACATAGACAGGTCCCGAGGTGAACGGCTGGTCACCCCAGTAACGGTTTTGTTGAGAGATGATTTGCCGGTACTGGGCCGGTGCGCTTTGGGCATCGTCGCGACCTATGGCGCCCGTTGCTCCACCCTTGACATCGGGAATAAGCAGGCTCCATGTTTCTCCTATGCCATAGCTCCATTGGGTCATGTAGTTGAGGTCGAGGCCGTTGGCGGTCTGGTTGTCGGCGTTGTTGTCGACCAGTTCCGATTTTCCCCGCATGCTCTCTTTGCTGTATTCCCAGGTATGATAGAGGTTTGACAGGTTTACCGAGACAGCCAGCAGCAAGGCGGCGATACATACGCCGGTCGATTTAAGAAAGTCTGTCACCTTGTGCATACGGATGCTCTCAATCAATACCCACAATGCGTATGCCCCCATGATGAAGCAGGAGTAGTAGGTCATCTGTATGTGGTTTGACTTGATTTGGAACATGAGAAAAAGAGCCATGACAAATCCGCCCCACAGGTATTTCTTGCGGTAGACCAGCACCATGCCAGCGATGGTGGGAGGTATGTAGGCGAGGGCCAATACTTTCCATATGTGGCCTGCCATGATGATGATGAAGAAATAAGATGAGAAAGCATATCCGATGGCTCCCAGTATGGCAATATCGCTACGGGCGCCGAGAACACACAGGAGAATGTAGAATCCCAGCATCAAAATGAAAACATACGACACGGGTGATGGCAGGAAGAGCGAATATATGCGGCTCAGCGTGTTGATGAACGAGCTGCTCTCATACGAGGGGGCTATCTGGTAGGTGGGCATGCCCGAAAACATGGAGTTGGTCCATCGTATGGTTTTGCCTGTTTGAGCACCATATTCGGTGATTTCCTGACTGGTACCCTGACGGCTATCGTGCCCGAGAATGGTTTTATTCTCAAAAATCTCGGGAGAAAAATAGGATACCGCTACGACAATGAATACGATGATGGCGCAAAGGTGTGGCAATGCAGGTTTTACAAGTGTTTGGTACATGATTATCGGTTTTGTGCAAAAACACGAGTCGGCCGAAAACGGCTGTTTGGGCCGTAACTCTTTTGTTTTTGCCGATTTTCGGCAAAGATAATATAAATATGAAGAAATCGGGTGGCGAAAACTTTTTTAATTGAAATCTCCGGCAAGAGTATCTTGGGTTTGAGGGTTGCCCTTGCCGAGTCTGAAACGCCTTGCCCGGCGACTGGAAAGCGGGGCATGGAGGCGCTGCTGAGCTGTTTTTGAACCTTTGGCTATCGGGTAATTATTGGATTTCTTCTTTGAGGCGGTTTGCGCGGTCTCTTTTGTTTTTCTTCCAAAGCTGCCACGAGTTGATACTGTTCTGCCACACTACATACGATGCCGGGCCTATCGAGGCGAGGGGATGTACATAGGTGAGCGCCATCCAGATGGCCAGCACGGTATTCTTTTGACCGAGAGCCTGTCCGCCGGCAATGCGGTCGTTGTATCGTTGCCCAATGATTTTCCCTATGATGAATTGTCCTACGCAGACAACCAGAGAGAAGATGGCAATGAGAATCTCTTCTTTGACATTTTCGCTACCCTGTTCGATAATGAATGCGGCGGTGCGACCCATGACAAAGGTGAGCGATACAGCCCATAAATAGAAGGAGAGGCTTTGGCTTTTGCTCAGAACGTAATGTACCTGAGGGAGCAGGTAGCGTAGCAATATAGCTGTAACGAAAGGAAAGATAAGCAGCGGAATCATTTGTCGGCAGATGGTGAAGAAAGATTGTCCGAAGGGTATCTCTGTGTGAATGCCGATGAATGAAAAAATAATAGGAGAGAGTAATGCGACTGCCATATTGCTCAGCAGGCTGTATGTGGCCAGTGTCGTGAGGCAGCCTCCAAGCATGAAGGTAATGACGGCTGCTGCCGTTGCCGTAGGAGCGAGGATACATACCAAGGTGCCTTCGGCCACCAGAGGGTCGATGATCCTGAGCAGTGCATACACGGTAAGACTGCCGAAAATCTGTATGACGAGAAGCCAGCCGTGCAGTTTGCTTATGCGCAGGTCTCGCAGGGATATGCGGCAATAAGGAACAAGCAGCATGGCAAAAATGAGTACTTGTGTGATATATGGCATCATATCGTTGAGGATAGTGATGGGCCGGTATAGAATGGCGCCGAGTATCATGGCAATCGGCAGCATGTACATTTTCAATCTTTGCAACATGTTGATTCTCTGTGTGATGACGTTCTTAGGAAGTGTGTGAAAATAAAAAAGAGTCAGGGGATATCGATATACTTGTGGGTTTGCAGGCTGAGCGACCATTCGGGGTGGTCGAGAATGTATCTTACCACCTCGGCCGTATTGCGGCAGGAGCAGGGTTGCAGGTAGCGGTGTGCCGCATCGAAGCCGAGCCACGGAGTTATCTCCTGGCCGGTGAAGACGATTTTCAGTTCGTCGGCACGATTGAGTGCGATGGTTGGAGTTTTGGGGCTCACCGTCACCCAGTCGATGCCGTCGGGCAGGGAGCGGG
>CAJLYN010000200.1 GCA_905210875.1 uncultured Bacteroides sp.
GTTTTGAGCACAAGATTAGACAAGAAAACGATATTATTTTCTACAAAGGATATGATTTTTCGACATAATATTGCTACCTTTGTCCAAATTTAAAACAGACCTCGACAGTATGTGCGGAATTGTTGGTTATATAGGAGATCGGGAAGCATACCCCATACTCATAAAGTCCTTGAAAAGACTGGAATACAGGGGATATGACAGTGCCGGAATCGCTCTTATAAATGATGCAGATGAACTGAACGTATATAAAACAAAAGGGAAAGTGGCCGATTTGGTTCACTTGGTTGAAAACAAAGACACGACAGGACGTATAGGCATTGCCCATACCCGCTGGGCCACTCATGGAGAACCCAATCAAATCAATGCACACCCTCATTATTCGGCATCAGGCAATTTGGCTTTGATACACAACGGTATCATAGAAAATTATGCCACCATAAAAGAGAAGTTGCAACGCGAGGGTTATACCTTCAAAAGCAGTACCGATACCGAAGTTCTCGTACAACTTATCGAATACATACAAATATCACACAATCTCGACCTGCTCACAGCCGTGCAACTGGCCCTGCACGAAGTCATCGGAGCCTATTCCATCGCCATCCTCGACCGTCGTAATCCCGACACCATCATTGCCGCCCGGCAAAGCAGCCCGTTGGCCATCGGCATCGGCAAAGACGAATTTTTCCTGGCCTCCGACGCCACTCCCATTGTCGAATATACCAACCGTGTGGTCTATCTCGAAGACGGAGAAATCGCTGTTCTGAAAAAAGGAGAGAAACTACAAGTCGTTACTCAGAACAACGCCAAGGTCAATCCCAAGATAAATACCATAAAACTTAATATCGGACAACTCGAAAAAGGTGGGTACCCCCACTTCATGCTGAAAGAGATTTTTGAGCAGCCCGACTGTATCAAAGACTGTATGCGTGGCCGCGTCAACGTCGAAGGCACCGATATTGCCCTCTCGGCCATCATCGACAATAAAAAACGATTGCTCAGCGCCCGACGTTTTGTCATCGTGGCCTGCGGTACCTCGTGGCACGCTGCACTGATAGGCAAATACCTCATCGAGCAGTTCTGCCGCTTCCCCGTCGAAGTAGAGTACGCCTCGGAGTTCCGTTACCGCAACCCGGTCATCGACGAAAACGACGTGGTCATCGCCATCTCCCAATCGGGAGAGACAGCCGATACCCTGGCCGCCATCGAAGAAGCAAGAAAAAGAGGTGCATTCGTCTACGGCATCTGCAACGCCATAGGCTCATCAATAGCCCGCGCCACCGACACGGGCTCGTTCATACACGTCGGTCCCGAAATAGGCGTGGCATCGACAAAAGCCTTCACCGGCCAGGTAACCGTGCTCACCATGCTGGCACTCGCCTTGGCTCATGCCAAAGACTGCATTTCGCCCGAAGAATTGCAAAAAATCGTATGTGAGCTCAACCAGATTCCCAATAAAATGAAGCAGGTGCTGAAACTCAACGACAGCATTGCCCAGTTGTCCAAGATTTTCACCTATGCCCACAACTTCATCTACCTGGGCCGCGGCTATAACTACCCCGTGGCACTTGAAGGCGCTCTGAAATTGAAAGAAATCTCCTATATCCATGCCGAAGGTTATCCGGCTGCCGAGATGAAACATGGCCCCATAGCCCTCATCGACGCCGAAATGCCGGTCGTGGTGATAGCCACCCACAACCAGCAATACAAAAAAATCATCAGTAACATACAGGAGATAAAGGCTCGACACGGAAAAGTCATTGCCTTTGTCAATGAAGGTGATACCGAAATAAAAAACATAGCCGACTTCTGCATTGAATTGCCTTATACACTGGCTTGTCTTGAACCGCTCATTACCACCATACCCTTGCAATTACTGGCTTACCACATCGCCATTTGCAAAGGCAAAGATGTTGACCAACCTCGTAATCTTGCAAAATCGGTAACTGTCGAATAGAAAAAGGATAGATATTTATAGGTTATTATATGGAAACTCTCAAACACGAATGTGGTGTCGCAATGATAAGATTGCTGAAACCGCTATCGTTCTATAAAGAAAAATACGGCACGTGGATGTATGGCCTCAACAAGCTCTACCTCCTCATGGAAAAACAACATAATCGCGGACAAGAAGGGGCAGGACTCACCTGCGTAAAAATGCAATCGCAACCGGGCGAAGAGTATATGTTCCGCGAACGGGCGTTGGGCACAAGCGCCATTACCGAAATTTTTGAAGCAGTACACCGTAACATTGCTGCTTCGACTTCGGAAAAAAGTAAGCTCAATGATGCCGACTATGCACAACGTTATATACCCTTTGCCGGCGAACTATACATGGGACACCTGCGATACAGTACCACCGGTAAATCGGGACTGTCGTATGTACACCCCGTTTTACGTCGCGACAATTGGAGAGTCAAGAACCTGAGCCTCTGCGGAAACTTCAACTTGACCAATGTTGACGAAATATTTGCAGCAATCACCGGACAGGGTCAACACCCCCGCCAATATGCCGACACATACATCATGCTCGAACAGGTGGGACATCGCCTTGACCGCGAAGCCGACAAGATGTATGACAAATTGAAAGCTACGGGGCTGAAAGGCGTCGAACTTACTCGTGCCATAGAAGACCACATCGACATGGCCAACGTCTTGCGTCGCACCAGTCCCATGTGGGACGGCGGATACGTCATCTGCGGCGTCAGTGGCAGCGGCGAGATGTTCTCGATACGCGACCCGTGGGGATTGCGACCGGCTTTCTGGTATGCCGACGATGAAATTGTTGTCGTTGCTTCGGAACGTCCCGTTATACAGACTGCCTTCAACCTGCCGGTCGAAGCCGTTCAGGAATTGCAGCCGGGTCAAGCCTTGCTTGTCAACAAACACGGGAAATACCGCACCGAAACCATCAATGCCCCGCGCGAGAAAAAAGCCTGCTCGTTTGAACGCATCTACTTTTCCCGGGGATCGGACAAAGATATTTATCAGGAACGCAAACAATTGGGAAAAAATCTGGTAGGACCGTTGCTCAAGGCTGTCAACAACGACATTGAGCACACGGTCTTTTCTTTCATTCCCAACACGGCCGAAGTAGCATTTTTCGGTATGATGGAAGGCTTCGAAGAGTATCTTAATCGACTGAAAATCGACTATATACTATCGCACCCCGCCCATGTAACCCGTGAAGATTTGGAACGCATTCTCTCCATGCGGGTGCGCTCGGAGAAGGTTGTCATCAAAGACATCAAGCTGCGTACTTTCATTGCCGAGGGCAATACGCGCAACGACCTTGCCGCACACGTCTACGACATTACCTACGGCAGTCTCACCCCCTATGTCGACAATCTGGTAGTCATCGACGACAGTATCGTGCGTGGAACAACACTGAAACAAAGTATCATAGGCATACTCGACCGTCTGCACCCGAAGAAAATCGTTATTGTCTCCTCGTCGCCTCAAGTGCGATACCCCGACTATTACGGCATCGACATGGCACGTATGGATGAGTTCATCGCCTTCAAAGCGGCTATCGCCCTGCTGAAAGAGAGGAACATGGACGACCGTATTCTTGATGTTTACCATCGCTCCCTACAACAACGAACGCTCCCGAAAGAGGAGATGAAAAATTTCGTCAAGGACATTTATGCACCGTTCACCGATGAAGATATCTCGGCCAAAACGGCCGAGTTGCTCACCCCGGCCGGCACGCAGGCCGAGGTGCAAATCGTTTATCAAACACTTGAAGGCCTCCACGCAGCATGCCCCGGCTATGCAGGAGACTGGTACTTCTCGGGCGACTATCCTACACCCGGCGGCACCAAACTGGTAAACGAAGCTTACATCAATTATATAGAAAAAGAGATATTACCCCACAAAAACTAAGCGCACGAAAATGCAAGCAAGAAAAGAAGTACAATTGATTCTCGACGACGGAAGCCGTTTCAGCGGGTACTCCTTCGGCTATGAAAATCCTGTGGCCGGAGAGGTGGTATTCAACACCGCCATGACCGGATACCCCGAAAGCCTCACCGACCCCTCCTACTCGGGTCAGATGATGGTACTCACTTATCCACTGGTCGGCAATTACGGCGTACCCCCACAAACGTTTGAGGCAAACGGTTTATCAACATTTCTCGAGTCGGAAAAAATTCATGCCGAAGCCATCATTGTATCGGATTACTCCGAAAATTATAGCCATTGGAAT
>CAJLYN010000201.1 GCA_905210875.1 uncultured Bacteroides sp.
CGCGAAGCCATACGTGCCGCCACCCAGTTTGCCCAGCCGGGCGATGTCGTGCTCATTGCCGGCAAAGGCCATGAAGACTATCAGGAGATAGAGGGAGTGAAACATCATTTCGATGACAGAGAAGAGGTTGAACGTCTGTTCAACGAATCGGTTGCCGAGTAATCATACATATATAGATATAAGAGAAGAAAAAGATGTTGTATCCGTTGTTTCAATTGCTTGATGAGTGGGATATTCCCGGAACAGGAGTATTCCGATACATATCGTTCCGCTCGGGCATGGCACTTATTCTGTCGCTGTTCATCTCCACCATTATCGGTCGGCGCATCATCTCGCGCCTGCAACGCATGCAGATAGGCGAAATCGTGCGCAACCTCGGACTGGAAGGCCAGATGTCGAAAAAAGGTACTCCGACGATGGGAGGTATCATCATCATCATCTCCATACTGGTGCCCTGCCTGCTGGTGGGACGCCTCGACAACATATACATGATATTGATGCTCATTACGACCGTGTGGATGGGAGCCATTGGTTTCCTCGACGACTACATGAAGCTCAAACGCCATAACAAGGAGGGGCTGCATGGACGCTTCAAGATTTTCGGACAGGTGGGCCTGGGACTCATCGTCGGGCTTTCGCTCTATTTGAGCCCCGATGTTGTGATACGGGAAAACATCACCGTGCAGAAGGACAATACGGCCGAGGTACAATATCTGCCCGAGAATATCAAGTCGACACAGACCACCATACCGTTTGTGAAAAACAACAACTTCGACTATGCCGACCTGGTGCCTTTCCTCGGCGACCATGCCCAGACGGCCGGCTGGGTTATTTTCATTCTGGTTACGATTCTTGTGGTAACGGCCGTTTCAAACGGTGCCAACCTTACCGACGGTCTCGATGGCCTTGCCACCGGCTCGTCGGCCATCATCGGCGTGGCATTGGCCATCATGGCCTACTTGTCGGGCCACATAGCCTACGCCTCATACCTGAATATCATGTATATACCGGGCAGTGAAGAGCTGGTGGTCTTCTCGTGTGCCTTTATCGGAGCAACCATCGGCTTCTTGTGGTACAATGCCTTCCCGGCCCAGGTCTTTATGGGCGACACCGGCAGCCTCACGATAGGCGGTATCATCGGTGTCTTTGCCGTGCTGATACACAAGGAGCTGCTCACACCGCTCCTGTGCGGGATATTCCTGGTAGAGAGTCTGTCGGTCATCATGCAGGTATCTTATTTTAAATACACCAAACACCGCTATGGCGAGGGTCGCCGCTTCTTCAAGATGGCGCCTTTGCACCACCATTTCCAGAAGGCCGGCGACAGTATCGATGCCTTGTGGAAGAAACCCTTTGCCCCGATACCCGAATCGAAAATCGTGGTTCGCTTCTGGATTGTCGGCATCATCTTGGCGGTAATGACTCTGGTAACGTTGAAAACTCGATAAAAATGAAAAAACGCATTGTCGTATTGGGAGCCGGCGAGAGTGGTGCCGGTGCCGCAGTCTTGGCCAAGGTCAAGGGATATGATGTCTTTGTCTCGGATATGTCGGGCATCAAGGATGTCTACAAAAAACAACTCGACGATTATGGCATTGAGTGGGAGGAGGGCGGCCACACGGCCGAGAAGATTCTTTGTGCCGATGAGGTGGTGAAGAGTCCCGGCATTCCCGAGACCGCTCCTCTGGTGGTGGCCCTTAAAGAAAAGGGTACGCCTGTGATTTCGGAGATAGAGTTTGCCGGGCGCTACACCCATGCCCGCATGATATGCATCACCGGCAGCAACGGCAAGACTACCACCACGCTGCTCACCTACCACATCTTGAAGAAGGCCGGTTTGCATGTGGGCCTGGCCGGGAATGTGGGCAAGAGTCTGGCCTTGCAGGTGGCGACCGAAAATTTCGATTATTACGTCATAGAGTTGAGTAGTTTCCAGCTCGACAACATGTACCGTTTCAAGGCCGACATTGCCGTGTTGCTGAATATCACACCCGACCATCTCGACCGCTACGGGCACAATATGCAGAACTATGTCGATGCCAAGTTCAGGATTATCCAGAACCAGACCGAAGACGATGCTTTCATCTTCTGGAACGACGACCCCATCATCACCCGCGAGTTGTCGAAGTATCCGTTGAAGGCCCGGCTCTATCCCTTTGCCGAGACCCATGAAGAGGGTGTAAAGGCTTATGTCGAAGATGAGCAGCTCTACATCGAGACCCCCGGCGACCTCTTTGTCATGCCCGAGGAGGAACTCTCGTTGCCGGGACGCCATAATCTCTACAACTCGATGGCCGCCGGCATTTCGGCCCGCATTCTGGAAATCAAGAAAGAGAAGGTGCGCGAGGCCCTGTCCGATTTCGAAGGGGTGGAACATCGCCTCGAAAAAGTGGCCGCCGTACGCGGTGTATCGTTTGTCAATGATTCCAAAGCCACTAACGTCAATTCCTGCTGGTATGCGCTGGAAAGCATGACGACCCCTGTCGTGCTCATTCTCGGCGGCAAGGACAAGGGTAACGACTATACCGAAATCGAGGCCTTGGTCAAGCAGAAGGTCAGGGCCATCGTATGCCTCGGAGTCGACAACCGCAAGTTGCACGACTTTTTCGACGGTAAAGTGGCCATGGCCGGCGATGCCCTGTCGATGAAGGAGGCTGTCGAGAAGGCATTTGCTGCCGCCGAGCCCGGCGATACGGTGCTGCTCTCGCCCTGCTGTGCCAGCTTCGACCTCTTTGCCAGCTACGAAGACCGTGGCCGGCAGTTCAAGGAGTGTGTGCGCCGCTTGTAGTACCTGTAATCTGTAACAAATAGCACGTGTGAAATGAACGAAAACAATACCATATTCAAGGGCGACCGATTCCTCTGGGGGGTCTACTTCGTGCTGTGCATCATTTCCATTGTCGAGGTGTACAGCTCGTCGAGTTTCCTTACACGCAGGGGAGGCGATTTCCTGGGACCGGCCATGCGACAGATTTCGTTTGTGCTGGCAGGAACGGCTCTGGTGGTTATCATGCATAATTTTCACTACAAGTGGTGTAAGTTGCTGATGCTTGTCCTGGCTCCGGTGTCGTTTGTACTTATGCTCTGGGTCGACATCTTCGGCTCGAATGTGAACGATGCCAGTCGTTGGCTCAATATCTTCGGCATATCGGTGCAGCCCTCGGAGTTGGCCAAGCTCTCCACCATCATTACCCTGGCCTTTATCCTGGCCCGTTTCCGTTCCAAGGAGACCGGAAAGGTTACGCCCGATGCCTTCAAGTGGAGCCTCGTCGTGGTGGTGATTTTCTCGGGACTTATCTTTGTCGACAACTTTTCGACGTCGGCGTTGTTGGCCTTGGTAGGCTTCTGCATGATGATGGTGGCTGGGGTCGAGACCAAGAAACTGGCCATACTGGCTGCTGCCGTGGTGGTGGCTCTGGCTATAATTGTTCCGGTGTCGGTAAAGATGTATCAGTATGAGCAGACCGAGAAAAAGCCCTTCCCTGTTCTTGGTAATTCCCGTCTCACCACGGTGGGGGCACGTACGATGCGCTTTGTTGAGAATTTTGGAAAACCGGCCTACGAAGAGAAGATAGGAAAAGATAACTACCAGCCCCAACACGCCTATATGGCGGTGGCCAACGGCGGTGTGTTTGGGGTCTTCCCGGGTAACAGCCGGGAGCGCGATTTCCTGCCGCAGGCATTCTCCGACTTTATTTATGCCATCATCGTCGAAGAGATGGGTATGGTGGGAGGTATTTTTGTCATGGTGCTCTATATGTCGATGCTTCTGCGGGCCGGAGTGATAGCCCGGCGCTGTGAGAAGGCCTACCCGGCGTTCCTCATTACGGGATTGGCCATGATGATAGCCTTCCAGGCACTAATCAATATGGGTGTTTCGGTGGGTCTCTTCCCGGTCACGGGGCAACCGTTGCCACTGGTGAGCCGGGGAGGAACCTCGTTTCTCATCACCAGTGCCTATTTCGGCATCATGCTCAGCGTGAGTCGATATGCCCGGCAGACCGGGAAAAATGAAAATGTAGAAGAGCCTCTGGCTGAGGAGACCGGAGATATATCGGCTCCCAATCCGGCTCAAATATAAATAGAGAGAATTATGTTGAATAAAATAAGATTGTTGGTGAGCGGTGGAGGTACCGGCGGACACATATTCCCGGCTATCTCCATAGCCAATGCCGTGAAAGAAAAATGCCCGCAGGCCGAGAT
>CAJLYN010000202.1 GCA_905210875.1 uncultured Bacteroides sp.
AGCGAGAGTATGTCGTACTCGGGCGCTTCGCCCAGCCCCTCGGGCAGCGGTGCCTTGGGAATTTCGCGTTCAAGGAATTTCTCTATACGGTAGAAACGGTCCTGATCGTCGACCGAAACAAAAGTGATGGCCTCGCCCTCGGCATTGGCACGGGCAGTACGGCCGATGCGGTGAATATAGTCTTCGGGGTCGTGCGGCACATCATAGTTGATAACCAGCACAATGTCGGTAATGTCGATACCCCGCGACACAATGTCGGTGGCCACCAGAATATCAACCTTGCCGTTCTTATAATCGAGCATCACCTCCTCGCGCTGAGGCTGATCGAGGTCGGAGTGCATGGCCCGGGCATTGTAATGCCGGCGGCAAAGCGCCGTGGTGAGCTGTTTCACTTTGAGTTTCGACGAAGAGAAGATAATGGTCTTGCCCTTCACCCCTTTGGCAAAAATATCGTTGATGATGCCCATCTTCTGGGGTTCGTAGCAGATGTAGGCCGACTGACGTATCGACTCGTTGGGTTTGGAAATGGCGATGTTCACCTCGGCCGGTTCGTGAAGAATCTGCCGGGCCAGTTGGCGTATCTTGGGCGGCATGGTGGCCGAGAAAAGAAGCGTCTGACGCCCCTCTTTGGGCAGGAACGAGCATATCTGCATGATGTCGTCGTAGAAACCCATATCGAGCATGCGGTCGGCCTCGTCGAGTACCAGATATTCCACACCGGAGAGATCGGCCTTGGTATTGAGCAGATGCGATATGAGACGGCCGGGTGTGGCAATCATCACATCGGCTCCCATTTGAAGGCCGCGCTTCTGCTGATCCCACTGGGCACCGTCGCCTCCGCCGGCCACGACAAATGTCGAAATGGGCAGGAAATAGGAAAAACCCTCAAATTGCATATCGATCTGCTGCGCCAACTCCCGTGTAGGGGCAATGACGATAGCCCGTACGCAATCGCGCGACGAGGGGCGGCGGGTAAGCAGGTTGAGCAGAGGTAATATATAGGCAGCCGTCTTTCCGGTACCGGTTTGGGCACAAGCAATCAGGTCTTTCCCTTCGAGAACGACGGGAATGGTGGCTTCCTGCACGGGAGTAGCCTCCTTGAAATTCATTGCTTCAAGACCTTCCAGCACATCGGGTTCGAGATTAAAATCCTCAAATTTCATATTCTTTCATTTTTTCGAGGGACAAAGATAGTGAAAGGCGAGCGCAGAGGCAAGGAGAAAACAAAGTTTTCGTCCTTTGACCATGCCGAGCCGCGTCATTTGTCATTCCCGCCTCCGAACGGGAATCCAGTGAAGTGAGAAAGGGGCGTTTTATGGATTCCCCATCATGCGGGGAACGACAATGCCCCATTTCAATTAGGAAGGAAGAAGGGAACAAAAGGGGAAAAAGAAAAACCGCACTTATCGGGCCGGGAGGGCGGCAGCCGAGAGAGGAAAGAAGGCGAGGACTGTGTGAGCGCAGCGAGTTCCGCAGCCCCGAGCGAGGCGGCGGTGACCGAGCGAAAAAGCCCGATACCGGGCGGCGGTTCTTCTTGGTTCGTTCTTCTCACCGAAGAGAAGAATGAACAAAAAACCCTTCATGGATTCCCCATCATGCGGGGAACGACAGAATAGGGGAATGACAAAAACAAGAATGGCGACTTCTTGAAATTTTGTAAATTTGTGAAAACATTCTATTTTTGCACATGGAGTGCGGTCGCACAAGAGACCGCTCCCAATAAAGGAATGAAGCACAACAACATGGCTAACACAAAAATATTCCAAAGAGGACTTGTTTTTATTTTTCTGATTATTTTCGGACTCTCCGGCACAGGCTTGTCGGCTCAGAACATCTCGGTAAAAAGTTTCCGCCTGTTGGAGACCGACCTCACGGCCAACACCGCCGGCACGCTGAAAAAAGACCAGAACAACGAGACGGCCGCCCTCATAAAAGTCGTTACCACCGAAACCGGCTTTGTCTTCGACGGCGGCATGCTGGGTATCGTGGGCACGACCCAACGTGCCGGCGAGATATGGGTGTATGTGCCGCCCAAATCCCGCAAAATCACCATCTCTCACCCGCAACTGGGCCTGTTACGCGACTATTTCTACCCCATTCCCATCGAGGCAGGACGCACCTACGAAATGGTGCTGGCTACCGGCCGGGTGACGACCGTCGTGCAGGAGAGCGCCGGGGGGCAATATCTGGTGATGAATGTCTCCCCCTCCAACGCCGAAGTGAGCATCGACGAGGTGCCCTATGAGGTGGAAAACGACGAAGTGACCGTCTTCCTCAAATATGGCAAACACACTTATCGCGTATCGGCCGCCCTGCATGAGCCCGAGGCGGGACAAATCGACATGGGCAACACCAAGAAAGAGATGGCGGTGACCTTGCGGCCGGCCTACGGCCTGCTGCAAATCGAATCGGACCCGACCGGCGCCGAGGTGTATATCGACGGCGATTACGAGTCGGCCGGCACCACGCCGTTCACCTCCAAACGTCTTGTTCCAGGGCAACACCGGCTCTTGTTCAAGCGGGCCGAATATAAAAACCACGCCCTCGACATCACCGTGCCGGGCGACGGGTCGACACAGCCCGTGCGGGCCACGCTGCCGCCCAACTTCGCCCTGACGACCATCACGGCGGCCGGCAATGCCGATATTTATGTCAATGACGAGCGGAAAGGGAACGGCCGGTGGAGCGGCCGACTGACGACCGGGCTCTACACCATCGAGGCCCGCAAGGCGTCGCACTACCCCACCCGGCAGACCGTCGAAATCACGGCAGGGGAGCCGCGGCACATCGACCTGCCAACTCCAGTGCCCCGATACGGCTCGCTCAACGTAAGCACCCGACCGAGCGGCGCCACCGTGGCCATCGACGGCGTAACCCTCCCGGGCACAACCCCCAACATCTACACCGACGTACTCATCGGCGACCACACCATCACCCTCACCAAACCGGGCTGCGCCTCCATCGAGCAGCGCATCACCGTCGAAGAGGGGCAGATACTTCCCCTCGACTTCACCCTGCAAGACGACGCCGAGACACTCTACAATATCGGCCTGCGCTATTACAACGGCGACAGTGTACCGCAAGATTATGCCAAAGCCGTCGATTGTTTCCGCCAAGCGGCTGAGCAAGGCGATGCTGTTGCACAATATAAACTCGGCGTTTGTTACGACATTGGTTTAGGTATTAATAAAAATTACAAACAAGCCATTCAATGGTATCGCAAAGCCGCAAAGCAAGGATATGCTGCAGCTCAAAACGACCTCGGATATAGTTATTATAGCAGACAAGGTATCAAAAATTACAAACAAGCCATTCAATGGTATAACAAAGCTGCTAAACAAGGATATGCTCCTGCACAATACAACCTCGGATTATGTTATGCAAAAGGACACGGTGTTATACAAGATGATTTACAAGCAGTCTACTGGTATCGCAAAGCCGCCGAACAAGGGTATGCAGCAGCTCAAAACGACCTTGGAAATCGCTATTATTGCGGACAAGGGGTCAAACGAGATGATACACAAGCCGTTTATTGGTACCGCAAAGCTGCCGAGCAGGGAAATAACTTAGCACAATATAATCTTGGAAATTGCTATTACTACGGCCATGGAGTCACGAAAGATTACGCACAGGCCGTCAACTGGTACCGTAAAGCCGCCGAGCAAGGAAATGCCTCAGCCAAAGAAGCATTGATACGATTGAATGTGAAATAGATTTTGCCCACTGGCTCGGTTTCTCCTTGCATACTGTCGCCTTACCACGATAAAACAAAAATATTTCTCTTCCTCCATTCATGAACGGGGGGGAGAGAAATATCATTGCGGCACATTGTCCAGGGAAATTTTCCTCCACACGAAGAATTGCAACACCGGGTATTTTTCATCGCAAAAAACATACACTTCCGCTCTATTTATTACCATCAACATTTGTCGTTCGCACAAAATTTTATAAATTTGGAAATAGTTCATTTCTTAATATCAAAAGCCATGACACTCAAAACCGCAACGCTCAGAGACAGCACATTTTCCAAGATACAAACCGCTCTCCGATTCAAACGTTTCCTCGTTTTAATCATTCTTGCCCAACCGCTCTCCCTTCTCGATGCCAAAGAGGCTCCAAGGCAAAGCACACCACGACATGCGCTCTTACAGGAAGATGCGACCCCGACAGCAACGGTCACCGAGTTTCGAGAGAGGCGGG
>CAJLYN010000203.1 GCA_905210875.1 uncultured Bacteroides sp.
GGCTGCGGCTGAGATAAAAGGAATAATATATATACGAAAAGTCCTGTTGCGGAGACGCAATAGGGCTTTTCGTATATATTTGTGCAAAAAACAGGATTATGAGTAAATACAAGCGAGAGGTCTCTTTTTTTGATGTCGTAAATGGCGTTGATGTCCGAGTGAGCTCTAATGAAGAATTGGCTTTATTCGACTTCGATTACAGTTATTATCAGAAGGTGAGAAAAGCGCTGGTTTTGAAATATGACTCAGAAGATGACATCTATTTTAAGAGTAGGAGCGTGGGAATGTTCTGTTATATGCTCCAAGGTTCGATGTGCCTTGAAGTCAATCGTCGTGAATGTATTTTACAGGCTGGTGACGTGTGCTGCGTACTTGAAGATGATTATTATCGGGCGTATGACATCTCGGCCGATGCTCGTTGGTTTGTGATAGTAAGTCGAGCCGGCGGGTATATGATGCACGGCATTGATAGTCCGTTGCTCTTGATGTCGTTCAAGACAAAAATCGATAACCGACGCAATTTCAAGATGCGAGAAAAAACAGCCCGGTTCATACCCCAACTGTACGACCTGATGCGTGAGACGCTCGACGATGAGGCCCTCTCTTACAAGGACAACATTGTGAAGAGTTTTACGCACATCATGTTTTATTACCTGTGTTCCGATTTCCTTTCCGATGGTTCTTCGGCCGAAGTCCAAGCTCCTTCCCGACAGAATGAATTGCTGATGCAGTTTACGCGTTTGGTATCGGAGAATTACAAGGAGCATCGTAAAGTCTCTTTTTATGCCGATAAGATGTGTCTTACGCCCAAGTATCTTTCTACGATAGTGTACGAGGCCGGAGGAAGATATGCCCGCGATATCATTGCCGAATATGTATTGTGTGAAGCAAAGCGTTGTCTGCTCAATACCACCATGACCGTGCAGGAAATCAGCGACTATCTGCACTTTTCATGCCAGAGTTTCTTTGGAAAGTATTTCCGTGAACACACCGGTGTCTCGCCACAGGCCTACCGCAAGGCTCCTTTCTGAGTTGTGCCAGACTGCTCCGGCATTGCCGCTGCATGGAGAGCCGGCCTATTAAAAAGAAAACACGGGCCAGGAATTTTCTTGATTCCCTGGCCCGTGTCGTGTGGAGGTGGAGAGATTCGAACTCTCGTCCAAACGAGGAAACAATATGCTTTCTACATGCTTATCTCCGCTTCGATTGTCGGGCGCGCACAAGACCGGAGCCACCAATACGCGCCTTAGCCCCTAAGATTTCACGGTCGCCCCGGGGCGAGACTTCCGCTATTTCCGATATTCTTGCACCACCTGTTCGGTACGCTTCGGAACCACAGCAACCGGGTGATGTCTCGTTCCGGCAACTGTTGCCGGAATAAAGCTAACCTACTGTACTTCGATTAAGCAGCGAGAGCGTAGTTGTTTTCGCCAGTTAAATTTTTGATGTCTGAGATTATAGAGCCAGGCAACGAAGCTCTGCATGCTTACATACCCTTTCTACCCGCTGTCAAAACCGGTCACCCCCATGGTGAGATGTGTGAGGTATGTCTCCTGCCTCCCAATAGTACAGGTACCGCCACTGGCCGTGCCCCTTTCGTAGAAGCAGGATGACAAAGGTAATAACTTTTGGGGAGAAATTATGTCTTTCGAGAAAATTTTTATGACGTATCTTCCGACCCTTTATCAGGCGTTTGGAAGCGGTTCAATGATATCAGGCCGGTTGATTGCCTTTGCGTATGAGTATGATGACCTGTACGGCCACGTCGAAGAAGACGATTTTCCCGTTGGCGTTTTGGGCAATATCACGTTCGGCCAGACGGAAGAGCTCGTACAACTCTTCTATGTTGGCCTCGTTGATAAACGGTGCAAAGCGGGAGAGGAACTGACTCTCTTCGGGGCGGGTATAGTTCAGCTCCGGACGATGTTGGTTGTAAATGAAACTTTCGCGCAACATCTGCTGGCAGTATCCGATAAACCGTTTCTCGCTTTCCCGTCCCAAAGCTGCCACCTCTTCGCTCCATCGTTTAAGCTCTTTGACCTGTCGGGCATAGGCCTGCCGCATGAGGGTGACAAAGAGGGTGAAGAAACGCTCCCGTTCCTCGCTCAACTGTATGGTTTCGAGAGCTTTCAGGTAATCGCCGGCAGCGACATGCGCTACGGCATTGGCTGTCTGTGCGTCGAGGCCGTGGCGCTGTTGAAGGGCATTTGCTATGGCATCGGTGGTAAGTGGGGGAATCTTGATGCGTTGGGTGCGTGAGCGTATGGTTTCAAGCATTTTTTCGGGACGGTCGCTCACGAGCAGAAACAGCGTCTTGTCAAAAGGCTCTTCGAGCAATTTCAGTATGGCGTTGGCACAGGCCTCGTTCATGAGGTGGGCTTGCCAGATAATCATGATTTTGTATTCCGACTCAAAACTTTTCAGCGTCAGTTTGCGTATGATTTCGTGTGCCTCGTGTACATAGATGAGCGGCTGGCTGTTTCCGGTGGCCAGGAACTGCTGCCAGCTCTCGGCCGAGGGGTAGGGGGTGGCTTTCAGGTAGTCGCGCCATTCGGCAATGTAGTCGTCGCAGACGGGCTCTTTGCGCTGTTTCTTGTTGGCGATGGGAAAGACGAAGTGCAGGTCGGGTTGCATCAGGGCCGATATCTGACGGCACGAGGGGCAGGTGCCGCAGGCGTCGTTGTCGCCGCGGCAGGTGCATTGCAGGTAGCGGGCATAGGCAATGGCCAGTGGTAGAGCACCGGCCCCATCGCTCCCCTCGAAGAGTTGGGCGTGGGCTATGTGTCCGCTCTTGACCGTGTCGATGAGATGGCGTTTCAGTTCATCTTGTCCGATGATATCTTTGAAAAACATATCTTTCGATTTTTTGACGCTTGCTCGTGAGAGTTAGGTTTGGGTGATGGGAGAAGTTTCTTTCCCTTCTGTAAGTAGAGTAGTGTAAAGGTGAGTTGAGTCTAGCTGGTCGATATCAATTCCTTTCGTAGCTGTGAAACAATTCAATATACTGCCGCAGCTACACGTCGCACGCTTTCGGTGGCCATGAGCGAGTAGAAGTGTATGCTGGGCACCCCTTTCTGTTTCAGCTCCTTGGCTTGGGTGGTGCACCATTCTATGCCTACCTCCCGGGCGGCGTTGTCGTCGTGGCAAGCAGCTAGAGCTCGGGCCAATGGCTCGGGCAGGTCAACGTGGAATACTTTGGGCAGTACCGTCAGTTGGTGGGTCGAGGTGATGGGTTTCAGTCCCGGCACGATGGGGACGGTGATGCCTTCGGCGCGGCAGCGCTTGACAAAATCGAAATATTTTTGGTTGTCGAAGAACATTTGAGTTACCACATACGAGGCACCGGCATCGACTTTGGCTTTGAGGTATCGCAGGTCGGTCTCGGGGTTGGGTGCCTCGTCGTGTTTCTCGGGGTAGCCGGCCACACCGTAGGAGAAGGGAGAGGTGAGGGTCATGTGCGACCCGTCGAGAAAGTATCCCTCGTTGAAGCGGTTGACCTGTTGTTGCAGGTCGATGGCGTGGGCGTGTCCCTCGGGCGAGGGGGTGAAGCGGGCCTCGTGTTTGGCCTTGTCGCCCCGCAGAATGAGCAGGTCGGTAATGCCTAGGAAGTTGAGGTCGATAAGGGCATATTCGGTCTCACTTCTGGTAAAACCGCTGCATATCAGGTGCGGAACGGCGGGTATATGATACTTGTACTGTATGGCGGCAGCTACGGCTACGGAGCCGGGACGGCTCTTTTCCGATACCCTTTGGTAGAGGCCGTTGTCGGTAGCCTTGTAGATAAGCTCACTCCGGTGTGAGGTGATGTTGATGTATTTGGGATCGAACTCGCGCAGCGCGTCGATGGTGTCGAAAACTTTGCTTATGCTGTTCCCTTTCAGCGGAGGGAGTACTTCAAAGGAGAAGGCTGTTTGTCGACTGCTTTTAATTATCTCGGCAACATTCATTATTTTTCATTTTAGGGCAAAAATACGTTTTTTATTGAGATAATGCGACTTTTTGATAGAAAATATAGACGAATACTTATTGCCATCTATTTTTCCATGGTCTCATGTTTTAGGTCGATTGTTTCTGCTCCACAACAGCTGGACTTTTATGTTCTTGCATTTTTTATATTTTATAACTGTGTCAAATATCTAATTTATAATATGCTATGATTGATTGTGCGTCATATTCCATCTTTTCTTAGATG
>CAJLYN010000204.1 GCA_905210875.1 uncultured Bacteroides sp.
TACATGCAGGCGGTGTTGGATTCGGTACTCGACGAGGGATATGCCGTCGTGAGTATCGGCTATCTCCTGGCCGACACATTGAGCGGAGAGGCTTCGTTTCCTCGCGCTATTGTCGACTGTAAAGATGCCGTCCGATGGGTGAGGGCACACGCCTCAGACTATGGCCTCGATGCTACACGCATAGGACTGTGGGGCTCCTCGGCCGGCGCACATCTCTCGTTGCTGGCTGCCTATACGCCCGACACGCTTTTCCGCGGCGATACCCTCCTGTCGTGCCACTCTGCGCAGGTCGATTATGTAATAGACGATTATGGCCCTACGCAGCTCAACCGGCTGTTCCGTACGCATCTCGACCCGTTGTCGCTGGGTTTGGTAAAACTGGCTGTACCCTCTCTTTATCGGGAGCGGGAGATGATGCTCTCGGTCTTCCTGGGCGATGAGCGTCGGCCACGGCGGGGCCATGCACCCTGCCGGTACTATTCCCCCATGACCTATGTAGGTCCTGATGCGGTGCCTACCCTTCTGCTGCATGGCGATAAAGACAAGGTGGTGCCGCTGAGGCAGTCGCGCAAACTGGCGCGGGCACTCGACCGCAACGGGGTGGCCCACCGGCTGGTCGTCTATGAGGGGGCCGGACACTCTTTCCGAACCTTTACGGCCGAAGAGATAGCGCATATACGGGCCGCCGTGCTTGATTTTCTCCATAGCTATTCCGACAATAACCGATAAAACAAATCCATGACCTTAAAAGAATATCTCTCAACAAACGACCGTTTTGCCGCCGAGACAGGGGTAGAACTGCTCGATGTCAGAGAAGGGTACGCCCGTGCCCGTATGCTCATCGAGCCGCGCCATCTCAACGGTGGCGGGGTGTGTCAGGGCGGGGCGCTGTTTACCCTGGCCGACCTGGCCTTTGCCGCTGCTGCCAACAGCCGCAAGGCTCTCACGCTCTCTGTTACATCGAATATTACGTTTTTCCGTTCCGAGTCGGCCGGCTATCTCTATGCCGAGGCCGTAGAGGTGGTCAATCACCAGAAGATTCCCTGCATCGAGGTGCGCATCACCAATGAGCAGGGCGACCTGGTGGCCTTGATGACCTCGTCGGGGTATCGCAAGCGTTGCGAACTGCCCGTCGATGGCCTCGAATAGGCCGCGTCTCTTGCCCGACAGGGTGTGCCCTGAGAAAGTTTCGGACCAAGAGCGGCCGATGGCCGGGAGGGGGAGAAGAGATACTCTCATTCGGGGGACATCTGTTGCAACTGTGTGGGAGTTTCCCGGTGTATAAAAGAAAAGCGATGGGGGTATCATCTTGCTGATGATACCCCCATCGCTCTGTATGGAGTGTCGGTCAAAGACTGTATGTGTCGATGATGCGGCAATGGTTCTTTTGCAGTATTTCGATACAGCGGGGCAGGTCGGTAGGGCGGATGATGGTACGTGCCGTGTCGCCCTCGGAGAAGGCATACATATACTCAATGAAGATGTTCTCGGCGGCGAGGTAGTCGAGTACGGCCGAGAGTGAGCCGGGGGTGTTGGCGCATTGTATGCACACGACATCGGTGAGCATCACGGCAAAGTCGGCCGCCCGCAGGGCAGTCACGGCCTTCTCCACGTCGGAGACGATGAGACGCAGAATACCGAAATCGGCTGTCTCGGCCATGCTGAATGCCTGCATGTTGATGTCTTCTTTGGCCAGCACCTTGGCTACGTCGTTGATGCGGCCATTCTTGTTTTCCAGAAATATGGACAGTTGTTTGATGGTTATCATAGGGAGCGTTTTGGGGGTTATTCAATAACACGTTTGTCGACGACACGTTTTGATTTTCCTTCGGAGCGTTGAATGCTGTTGGGCTCTACCAGCTTCACGTCGACACTTACCGTGAGCACGCTTTTCAGCCGGTCGGCCAACCGTTTGCGCATGGCCAGCATGGCACTCAGTTCGTCGGAGAAGAAGTCGCGGCGCACCTCGACCTGCACTTGCAGCGTGTCGAGGTTGTTGATGCGGTCGACCACCAACAGGTATTGCGGCTCAAACTCGGGCATTTCCAGAATGACGCTTTCGACCTGCGAGGGGAATACGTTGATACCACGTATGATGAGCATATCGTCGCTGCGTCCCACGATGCGGGTCATGCGCACGTTGGTGCGGCCACATTCACATTCGCCTTCGATGAGCGATGTGAGGTCTTTGGTGCGGTAACGCAGCAGCGGCATGCCCTCCTTGGTGAGGGTGGTGAAGACAAGTTCGCCGGTCTCTCCGTAGGGCAGCGGTTGCAGGGTGTCGGGCGAGATGATTTCGGGGTAATAGTGGTCTTCGAGTATGTGCGACCCGTTTTTACATTCGCACTCATGCGCCACGCCGGGACCCATGATTTCGCTCAGTCCGTAGCAGTTGTATGCGTTCAGGTGGAGGCGGTTCTCGATTTCTTTCCGCATGTTCTCGGTCCAGGGTTCGGCGCCGAACATGCCGACTCTCAGCTTTAACTGTTTGGCGTCAACGCCCATTTTTTCTATCGTTTCGGCCAGGTACAGCGCATAACTGGGCGTACAGGCTATGCCGGTGATGCCCAGGTCGCGAATGAGGCGCACATGTTTCTCGGTATTGCCCGTCGAGGTAGGAATCACCGTGGCTCCTACATATTCGGCACCGTAGTGGGCACCCAGTCCGCCGGTGAAGAGGCCGTAGCCATATCCCACCGAGAAGATGTCGTTGCGGGTGATGCCGTAGGCGGTGAGGCAACGGGCAATGCTCTCCTGCCATATACCCAGGTCGCGGCGTGTGTAGCCTACGATGGTGGGGTTGCCGGTAGTGCCTGATGAGGCGTGTATGCGCACGATTTCGGAGGTGGGTACCGCTTGCAGCCCGAACGGGTAGTTGTCGCGCAGGTCCTGCTTGGTGGTAAAGGGCAGTTTTACAATGTCGTCGATGGTGCGTATATCGTCGGGCGTAATGTCCATCTCCTGCATCTTGCGACGGTAGAAGGGGGTGTTGTGATAGACGGTCGATACGAGTTTCCGCAGGCGTTTGCTTTGCAGTTCGTGCATCTGCTCGCGGCTCATACACTCTTTGTTTTCGTTCCAAATCATGGTATCAAAGACAGTTTTTTAAGATTTATGAAAGAGGGTGGTCGAGGTGGAATTTTTCCATGCGTTCCTGCAAGACGGGGTAGAGGTCGTCGCGCATGCGCGAGGTGCAGCCTCTCACGCCTTGCTGTTCGCTGCCGGTGGTCGACAGGGAGATGCTGCTCACACCGTAGTAGAGCAGTTCGCGCATGAGTTCGCCGCTGGTCATGTGTCCGTAGCCGATGGTGAAGAAGAAGCCGTCGCCCACGGGCTGCGTAACGTCGCGGTCGTAGACGATTTGGAAGCCGTTGTCGGTAAATATCTTTTTCATCTTGGCGGCTCTCTCGGCGTAGACCGAGACATCGGCGACGAAGTCGATGGTGCCGTCGACCGAGCGGTTGAGCATCTCGGCATAGCCATATTGGGTCGATGCCGTGCAGCCCGATGTTATCATGTAGAGAATTGATGCGATGAAGGTAGGGCCGAAGATGCCCGAGTCGGCATATCGCTCGGCCAGCGCCGGGAACTGGCGGTCGAACAGGCGGTCGGAGATGCAGGCCAGTGCGATGCGTTGACCGGCATAGCTGAAAATCTTCGAGGCCGAGAGCATGATGATGTAGTTGTCGGTATAGCGCGATACCGTGGGCGGGTAGGGGGGCTCGTAGGGCCGGCCCATGTTGCGGCGGAAGTCCATGCAGAAGTAGGCCAGGTCTTCGAGTACGACGACGTCGTATCGGGTGGCCAGCTCGCCGATGACTTGCAGCTCGCTCTCTTCGAGGCATATCCAAGCCGGGTTGTTGGGGTTGGAGTAGATGATGGCGGCGATGTTGCCCTTTTCGAGATACGATTCGAGTTTCTGGCGCAGACCTTCTCCTCGGTGTGCGTAGATGTCGAACTGTTCCCACTTCATACCCAGAATGCGCAACTGCGACTTCTGTATGGGAAAGCCCGGATCGATAAACAATACGGTGTCTTTCTGCGGGTCGCGTTGGGTGCAGGCGATGAACGAGGCAAACGACGAGGCCACCGAGCCGGTTGTGGGTATGCAGGCGCGGGGAGATATGTCGGTGTTGATGAATGCTTTGACA
>CAJLYN010000205.1 GCA_905210875.1 uncultured Bacteroides sp.
GCCTGCTGCCGCTGTTGCCCCGGCAGATATTCCTGACCGAAACTGCCTCACCCGAGAAACGCGGCAAAGAGGGGTATGCCATCGAAATGCAGAGTATTCTCACGCCGCCCGAGGGCGAAAGCCTCTTCGACGTCACGCTGAGCTATGCCCCCTCGCCCCTGTGGTTTGTGGTGCAGGCTCTACCGGGACTCACCGAGCAGCCCGACGAGAACTCCACCCCCGACCTTTTGGCCGCCTTCTACGGCAACACGCTGGCCGAAGCACTGGTGATGCAGAACCCCGAATTTGCAGCGGCCATCGCCTCGCAAAGCCATGCGGCCGACACCCTCACCTCGCCCCTCTCGCAAAATGCATCGCTCAAAATGGTTCTGCTCGAAGAGACCCCCTGGCTTCTTGAAGCCCGCACCGAGGACGAACGCATCGGACGTCTGGCCGGGCTCCTCGACCGCAAACGCTGCGTCGCGGCCCAACATCATGCGCTGCAACAGTTGCTTGCCTTGCAAAACGACGATGGCGGATTTCCGTGGAGAAAAGGCATGATAAGCCACATCGGGCAGACACTCTCGGTCATGGAACACTACGTCAATCTCTACCGGCGAGGAGTGCTCAGCGAAGACGAATCGCACGTGCAGCTCTACTCCCGGGCCATGAGCTACCTCAGCCGCAATCTGGTGGGCGACACCGCACGGATAAGGCAACAAGAAGAGGTATCGGTGCAACAGCTCCGCTACCTAGCCTTGCAGGCGGCATTCCCGCAAGCACTCACCGAGAACGAAGAGGCCGGATACGCCCTGCTGTATGACAGGGCTACCCGCAACTGGCGACAAGCCGGTCTCATCGGAAAAGCTCTCACGGCCCGTCTGCTTTTCGACAGCAGCCGGAAAGAGAATGCTCACCGCATCGTCGCTTCGCTCATCGGCTCCTCCACCTCCCACGACGGAGCAACGACATGGGCTCAGGATAATATAGAGGGAAATTCTCCGACAGGCGACATCGCACGACATACTCTGCTCATGGAGACCATCGCCCGGATTCAGCCCGACAACAAACGCCTGCCCGAGATGGCGGCCTGGCTACTGCAACAAAAAGAGGCACGCGACTGGGGTACGACACCGGTTACCCTCGACGCCTTATCGGCTCTGACCGCCTACGGAGGGCTCTCGCTCGATCCCACGGAAGAGACGGCGACCATCGTTTGGGGCAACGATACCGTGGCGGCCCCGCGTCATACCTACGGCTACATACAGTTGAGCCGCCGGGGCGAGACGGCAGAGGCCGGACTGGGACGTGTATTCTTCCCGGCCAAGCATAACGAGGGGCCGGGCCAGCGGCCTTGGGCCGGACTGTACCGGCGCTATTTTGCCGATGCCGACAAGATTGTGAAACGGGGCAACGGCATATCGCTTGAAAAACGTCTGTACATCGTGCGGGGCGACTCGCTCATCGCACTGTCCGAAGCGACACCCCGCGTCGGCGACAAGGTGGAGACACAGTTCATCGTCTCTGCCGAGCGCGACCTCGACTTTGTGGTCATCAAAGACCACCGGGCCGCCTGTCTCGAACCGGCCGACCAGACCTCGGAAAGGGTTTTGGCCGGATACATTTCGGCCCTGAGAGAGACCCGCGATGCAGCCACACACTTCTACATCGAACACCTGCCCAAAGGGCTCCATGTCCTGACCTACGAGGCCTACATCGACCGCACGGGCAGCTACCTCGACGGCAGTGCCGCCCTGCAATGCCTCTATGCCCCCCAGGCAACAGCCCATAGCCGGGGCAGCCGCATCGACATCGGCGGGAAATAAGATTACAGATTTTTGATTTTGAAGATGTTGTACGACACCTTATCGTCGTATACATCGGCTCCGGAATAGCGCTTCACCAGCCGTACCACCCGCACGGTAACGGGGAGCGCTACGACTTCATAGGCCGACTTCAAGAGCGTCTGCGAGAGAATCATGACTCCGATGGTCTCGGCCGGCAGGATACCGCCGAAGGCCAGCGGGAAAAACAGCAGGGAGTCGGCCCCCTCGCCCAAGAGGGTGGAGACCACAGCCCGCAGGGAGAAATGACGTCCGCGCGAAGCCAGTTTCATGCGGCTCATCACATAGGCATTGATAAACGACCCCACCAGAAATGCGAGGAAACTGGCCAGGGCAATGCGGGGCGTCAGTCCGAACAAGGCGGCAAAAGCCTCCTGATGCGGCCACGACGATGCCGCAGGCAGCCAAATGGCCAGCTGGATAAAGGCCACGGCGATGAAGTTGGCCACAAACCCCGCCCAGATGAGCAACCGGGCCTTGCGATAGCCCCACACCTCTGCGACACAGTCGTTGATGATATAGGAAATAGGAAATACGATGAGGCCGGCGGTAATGGTGAGCGCACCCACCGAAACGATTTTCACCTCCAAGATATTGGCCAGCGTGAGGCATACACAGAACAGAATACCCAGCAGGGCAAAGGCCAGATTGACCGATTGTTTCATTTCTCTTGTTTTTTACGTGGTTGACCTGGAATACACGGCCGCGTCGGGTAGACGGTGGCATCGCACGAAGCGGGCGCAAAGATAACAGTTCTTTCTGTTCCAGCCAAATGCTACGCCGACAAGTATTTCCACAAAAGATGCAGATCACCCGCCATGACAGGCAGCTTCTTTTCTGCAATATTCTCCGGCTGAGATGCTTGTTTTTTCGGGAAAGAGAGTCTATATTTGGCTTTCACAAAACCAAGTCCCGGCTCCGGAGCCTTACAACGCCCGCCCGTATCTCCAAACGACAACCTTAAAATCTCCACATCTATGAAAAACATCGGCTGGGCACTCCTGCTCATTCTCGCAAACCTTTTCCCCGCACAAGCCCAACTGTCGGTTTACGACCTGAATACCCCCTTCGGCTGGGCGGTATGCACCTCTCTCACCTCGGGCGACGACTACCGGCTGACAGGTGGCGGCAACGGGTCGAGCATCACCCTGACAAGTAACGGAGGCGACATGAAAGAGGCCCTCTACGATGCCATACAGCGCTACGACATCGTCGTTCTCGACGGTTCGGCCGGCGACTTCTCGATTTCGAGTTCGCTCTCGTTGAAGGGCCTTCGCAACAAAACCATCGTGGGTATCAACGGTGCCCGCCTCTGCTCGGCCTTCTCGGTAACCGAAGAAATAAAGGCCGCACTCGACAGCGTTGGCGTGAAAAACATGAGTGGCAGCGACGGAGGCGGCACCCTCGTCAACGGAGCGACAGTAAAGGAAGAAGGTGAATACTATACCCGAAAAACCCTTATCGAACTCCTCGGCGACGAAAAGGAGAGCTACCGCAAGTCGGGCATCTTCACCCTCAATCTGTGCGAAAACCTCATCATCCGCAACCTGGCATTTGTAGGCCCGGGCTCGGTCGATGTCGGCGGATACGACCTAATCTCCGTTACCGGCAGCACCCACCTGTGGGTAGACCACTGCTCCTTTACCGACGGCATGGACGGAAATATGGACATCACCCAGCGGGCCGATTTCGTAACCGTCTCGTGGTGCACATTCGCCTATACCTCACGCAGCTATGCCCACGCATTCAGTAACCTGATTGCCGGCTCCGACGACCCGAGCCAGGGCGAATACAACCTGAATGTTACCTGGGCCAACTGCTGGTGGCAGACGGGGTGTCAGAACCGTATGCCCATGGCCCGCTTCGGCGTGGTACACCTCATCAACAACTTCTACGACTGCCCCGGCGCATCGCGCTGCATCAATCCGCGCAAAGAGAGCGACTTCCGCATCGAAGGCAACTACTTTGCCCCCGGCGTAACCCGCATCTTCTCCCAGACCGACGCTACGGCCTGTGTGTGGAAAGACAACCTCTTTTCCGAGACCTTTACCCCCGAAGACTTCGGTTCGGTGCTTATACCCTACACCTACCCGCTCTATGAGGCTTCTGAGGTAGAAGCGGTGGTGAGCAACCCCCGCAACGGTGCCGGCCCCACCCTGGAAGAGCCGCTCGACATGACACGGCACACCAGCCACATCGGCGAGAGTAGTGCCGGCCCCGCCATGCGTCAGGCAGGACTGAGCGTGATTGCCCCGAACGCCACCACGCCTCTGTCGCTCTACACGACCGACGGGCGACTGCTCCAC
>CAJLYN010000206.1 GCA_905210875.1 uncultured Bacteroides sp.
CGGCGCACGTCTCGACCCGGCCGCCGTGGCCTATGCCGACATTTCAAAGACCAGCCGTTGCGGGTTGGCGCGTGAGGTGCGCCGGCGGGTGCGTGCCGCGGGCATCGAACGCGGCGTAGCGGTTGTCTACTCTACCGAGGAACCCGTAGCCTCGGCCATACGCACGGTCGAGGGTGAACGCAACAAGCGCTCCGTAACCGGGACGGTGTCGTACCTGCCCGCCCTGTTTGGCTGCTACCTGGCCGCCCATGTGATACGCCAATTATCGGAAGCATGATAGAGATACAGAACATACACAAAAGTTTCGGCCGGCTCGAAGTGCTGAAAGGCATCGATGCCCGCATCGAGAAGGGAGAGATTGTCGCCATCGTGGGTGCCAGCGGCGCCGGCAAGACCACCCTCCTGCAAATCGTGGGTACGCTCGAAAAACCCGATGCCGGACAAGTTCTCTTCGACGGCGCGTCGGCTTTTGACTTGCGTGAGAAAGAGCTCTCGGCCTTCCGCAACCGTCATATCGGCTTTATTTTCCAGTTTCACCAGCTCCTGCCCGAATTTACCGCCCTCGAAAACGTCATGCTGCCGGCACTCATTGCCCGCACCGGCCGTTCCGAAGCCCACCGCCGGGCGGCCGAGCTGCTCGATTATCTGGGCCTCTCCGACCGGGCCTCTCACAAGCCGGCCCAGCTCTCCGGTGGAGAGAAGCAGCGTGTGGCCGTGGCCCGCGCCCTGATAAACCGTCCCGACGTTGTCCTGGACGACGAGCCTTCGGGCAGCCTCGACTCGCAGAACAAGACCGAGTTGCACAACCTCTTCTTCGACCTGCGCAGGGAGTTTGGCCACACGTTTCTCATCGTTACCCACGACGAGACATTGGCTCGCCTCTCCGACCGCATGATTGAGTTGCGCGACGGTCGGGTCGTGTCGCAAACCCCCAACACCCCCCGGTCATGAAACGGCTCATTCTCCTGCCCGTCGGCCTGATGCTGCTTTTTCTCTCGGCAGTAGCCTGTTCCGAAGACGACGAAACGCTGAATCTCACCGCGTTTCGCTACGACCTGGTTACCTGCCGGCACGACGACGGTGCCTTGATATTCCTGCGCGACGACACCGTGCTGCTCTATCCCCGTCAGACACTCTCGTCCTACCTGATGCCCGTCGACAGTCGCGCGCTGATAGGCTATTCGCCTGTGGGCGAGATGGTCGACCATAGTCTAGATATTGATTTGCAGACCTCCATCGTTCCTGTGGCAGGCGGCGATATCGAGGGCCTCCCTTCCGAAGTCGCAGATTCTTTGGCCGATGACCCTCTCTACCTCACCTCGGTGTGGTGCAGCGGCGGCTATGTCAACCTGCGCTACAAAATCGAATATCACGACCGCTCGCACGCCCTGACGATGATTACCGTCGTGCCCTCGTCGGGCACCGACACGCTCGACGTGCAGCTCCGCCACGACATCCGGGGCGACGCCCCCGGATACGATGTCTCGGGCTATGCCTCATATCGGCTTCCCCGACCCCTCCCGCCGGTGGTGAGGGTACGTGTCAACACCTCCAACCTGGGAGGCATTCGCCACTTTGTATCGACCATCAAATAATCATGTTATATTACCCCATGGAAAAGAAAGAATTACAGATAGAACTTACCCCCGAAGTCGCCGAAGGCACCTATGCCAATCTGGCGGTTATCAGCCACTCCTCGTCGGAGTTTGTCGCCGACTTCATACGCATACTGCCCGGAATGCCCAAGGCTCAGGTCAAGTCGCGCATCGTGCTCACTCCCGAACACGCCAAACGTCTGCTCTTCGCCCTCGAAGACAATATCGTGAAATACGAAAAGCAGTTTGGCAAAATCAACGTCGAGACCCCTCCCGCCACACCCTTTATCGTACCTGGTGGCGAAGCCTGACGGCCCCGGCCCGTACAGCTGGTGGCCGGCGGGTCGCTGAATCTTTTTTAGCCCCGCTGTTTGAATCTTTATCGGGAATGACTACATTTGTATTTTAAACCCTTAGAACAATGGAACAAAAACTTACCATCTATAATACGCTTACCCGTCGCAAGGAAGAATTCGTCCCCCTGAACCCTCCTTATGTGGGTATGTATGTGTGCGGCCCCACTGTCTACGGCGATGCCCATCTGGGTCATGCCCGTCCCGCCATCACCTTCGACCTGCTGTTTCGCTACCTGAAACATCTCGGCTACAAGGTGCGTTATGTGCGCAACATCACCGATGTGGGACACCTCGAAAACGATGCCGACGAGGGCGAAGACAAAATCGCCAAGAAAGCCCGCCTCGAACAGCTCGAACCCATGGAGGTGGTGCAGTTCTACCTCAACCGCTACCACAAGGCCATGGAGTCGCTCAACGTGCTGCCGCCCAGCATCGAGCCGCATGCCTCGGGCCACATCATAGAGCAGATAGAGTATATCAAGAAGATTCTCGACCACGGTTACGCCTATGTGAGCGAAGGGTCGGTATACTTCGACGTGGCCAAGTACAACAAAGACCACCACTACGGCAAACTCTCGGGACGCAACATCGACGAGCTGCTGGCCACCACCCGCGAACTTGACGGGCAGAGCGAGAAACACAACTCCTTCGACTTCGCCCTGTGGAAAAAGGCCGCGCCCGAACACATCATGCGCTGGCCCTCGCCGTGGAGCGACGGATTCCCCGGCTGGCACCTCGAATGTTCGACGATGAGTACCAAATATCTGGGCGAGACGTTCGACATACACGGTGGCGGCATGGACCTGCTCTTCCCCCACCACGAGTGCGAGATAGCCCAGTCGGTCGCCGCACAGGGCCACGAAACGGTACGTTACTGGATGCACAACAACATGATTACCATCAACGGGCAGAAGATGGGTAAGTCGCTGGGCAACTTCATCACCCTCGACCAGTTCTTCACCGGCAATCACCCGCTGCTCACCCAGGCCTATGCCCCGATGACGATACGCTTCTTTATCCTGCAAGCCCAGTACCGCAGCACGCTCGATTTCAGCAACGAAGCCCTGCAAGCCGCTGAGAAGGCATGGCAGCGCCTCTCCGAAGGGTGGAACAACCTTTCCCGCATTGTCCCCGCTGCCGAGACGACGGTCGACGTCAAGGAGCTCCGCGCCAAGTGCTACGAGGCCATGAACGACGACCTCAACACCCCCATTGTCATCTCCCACCTCTTCGACGGCGTGCGTGCCATCAATACCGTGCTGGCAGGTCATGCCACCATCAACGAAGCCGACCTTTGCGAGCTGAAAGAGACATTCTCGACCTTCATGTTCGACATTCTCGGTCTGCGGCTCGACGCCGCCGAGGCCGGCGGTGCCGCGCTCGAACCCTTTGAAAAGGCTGTCGACCTGCTGCTCGAAGTGCGCCGCGAGGCCAAGAGCCGCAAAGACTGGGCCACGTCCGACCTCATTCGCGACCGCCTCTCCGCCATAGGCTTTGAGATAAAAGACACCAAGGAAGGCACCGAGTGGAAAATAAAATAACATAGTCGTCGTGTACCGACGGTCGAAGGGGTTGTGCCACAATTTCGTGCCACAACCCCTTTCGCTCTACACCATACGACCCCATACCGTTACCACACCCCCGCTATGGCGCAATGGAATCCCTGGCACGGTTGCCACAAGATAAGCGAAGGGTGCCGGCACTGTTACGTCTACCGCATCGACAGCCGGCACGGCCGCGACAGTTCGCAGGTGAGCCTCACCCGCGACTACGACCTGCCTGTGCGCCGTCTGCGCGACGGTCGGTACAAGATACCCTCGGGTGAGACGGTCTATACCTGCTTCTCGTCCGATTTCCTGCTCTCCGATGCCGACCCGTGGCGCCCCGAGGCCTGGGCGATGATGCGTCGCCGCAGCGACCTGCACTTCCTTTTCATTACCAAACGCATAGAGCGGCTGGGCGCCCTGCTGCCGCCCGACTGGGGCGAGGGCTACTCTCACGTTACACTCTGCTGCACGGTCGAAAATCAGGAGCGGGCCGACTATCGCCTTCCCTTCTATCTGGCCGCTCCGCTGGCCCGTCGCATCATCGTGTGTGAACCGCTTCTCGGCCCTATCGACCTCTCACTCTACCTCTCGCCGGCCATCGACGAGGTGATAGCCGGAGGCGAGTCGGG
>CAJLYN010000207.1 GCA_905210875.1 uncultured Bacteroides sp.
CGCGTCGTCGGGCAACGCCCACACCTGCAACTTGCCGGCCGGCTCATCGACAAAGCGCAGCTCTTGGAGCGATTCCCGGCCGAAAGCCTTCTGACCATACACCTCTCCCACCCGGTCGGGCGGGCGGCAATTCTCGCGCAGCCGCTGTACCTGACGTATGTCAAAGACCCGTTCGCCACTGTGGTTAAAGGCTTCGACATCGTCGGAGGGATACTCTGCCATCATATCGGCATGGTCGGCATATTCCTTGCGTTTCTGCCGGTACCAGGCTATTGCTTCGAGGGTAGCCCCCCGATGCCACAAAGTGGTCTCGTAATCGTCGAGCGAAGCGGCAAAGGCGGCAGGGTCATCGACCGGCAGAGCATACATCTCGATGTCGTACCACGGGACGAACAGAAACTCTTTGTCGCTCTCTCCGCGCTTGGCCCGCTCACACTCCTGGTGAAAGTAGTTTCCCGTACCATTGGCGGTACTCTCCATCACGATGAGCGAATCGGGCAGCAACGCCACCGACCCGCACACGGCACGCACCAGCGACTCGGGCGAACGCTGTCGCGTACGCGGCCAGAAAGCCACCTCTGATAGGTGTGCCATGACAGCGTCGGAACCGCGCACCGACTCGGGCGTCTCGGCCGACGACACGGTAACCCGACTTCCCGACCCTTCGATGACCGAAGTATTGCCGGTTCGCTCGTACGGGCGGAACCGCGGTGCCACACCATCGGGCATGAGCCAGGCCGGATAATTGTCGAGCAACTTAGTGTACATTCCTTTTATGTGGGCCGCCGCATCTTTGAGGTGGGCACATATTACACTGTGCCAGTTCTTGCGATGTACCAGCTGTATCCATGCCATATAGAGTTGCACGAGCGTGGAGCCGCCCCACTGGCGGGCTTTCAGCAGAATCAGACGCACGGGCTTGCGGGCACGCCGCTGCGATTCGAGGCGCACCAGCAGCTTGCGCTGCGGACGGTTGAGACGGAAGGGCACATCGCCGTCGCCCATCTTGTCTTTGATACGGACAAACATCACGGCCCAGAACTCAAAGTCGTACCGTATGCGCACCTTTACCCAGCGGCGCCATACCTCCTCTTTCCAATGCGTACAGGGCGGCCGGCCCAACTCTTTTTCGATAAAGGAGGCGAGAGAACCGCAACGGCGCAATTCCTGCACGAGCTCCACCTCGTCGAGCATCTCTCGCGGAATATACTGCAAGGGTATCGGGGCGTCGGGCAGATGCAGGACGACCCGCTCACCCACGGCGGCCCCTTCACCCGTCTCGGGGTGGTATGGAGCCGACCGTTGACGATTACGACGGTCGTTCTCGGCCAGTATTGCTTTTATCTCCTCCTCGGTTGCGTTCATCTTTTTTTCAGGCAAAGATGCACGAGAAGAGGCGGCAAACGGTGCGTTTTTTATCAAATCGTCAACGCAGAGCCGCCAGGCGGTCGAGCGTGTCGGATATCACCGAGAGCGTGTCGCTGCCCTCACCGACCGCCGCCACGCGGCCCTGCTTTTCGAGAATCTCGATGCACTTCAACAGATTTACCTCACTGGTACATTCGGGAATCAACTCTTTCAGTCGGTTGTAACAGAGTTCGAGCATCTCTTCCCGACGGTCTGTCGGGTTATGTGCCGGAGAGACTTCCGGGGAATTTACAGATTGTTTTTTCTTCATGATTTCTACGATTTTATAAATATCACATCGAACGGCAAATTTACAGGGTGATATTTGCGACGTGATGTGATTCTTTACAAAAAACAGTATTAACTCAAAAAAAGTAGACAGATTATGATAGTCAATTTACTCAGCGGCATTATCCGCAATGCCCGAAACCGTCGCGCGGCAGAGAAGGCCCAGACTCAGGCCTTGAACACCATCAACGCCCAGCAGTCGCAACTCGACAACATGTTCAACAGCGAATACTACGGCGACTACATGAACCGCTCCGACGTGCAATCGATGCTGCGCAGCATGCAAGACCAGATGCGACAACAAAACGCCCAGAGTTACAGCATGGCTGCCATGACGGGTGCAACACCGGAAGCCATGGCTGCCCAACTGAGCAACAACGCAGCTCTCATGGGCAACACATACAGCCAGATAGGCGCCAACATGTCAAACTGGAAAAATAATGTGCTCAACAACTACATCAACAACTCCATGGCTCTCAGCAACCAGAAGTACAACTTGTGGAACCAGCAAGCCTCCGACTTCAGAAACGCTGCCCATCAGTCGATGACCCAGGCTCTCGACAACTACACGCAAATCTATTCGTCTCTTATCGGAGGTGCCGGCAACGTGTTGAGCAACATACTCTAATTTATGGGAGGAAGTGATATGAAAAAAACAGATCATACCGACAACGCCACTCGCGATGTGCGTCGCAGCGTAGCCGAAGGGAAAGGCTTTCTCTCAACCTGCATGTCGGCGTTGAGAGGAGACAGCGAAGCGGCACACCGCATCGACACTCTGGGCGAGACACTCCTCCTGCTCGGGAAAAGGCCCCGAAAAGAGGGCGAGATATCCCTCCCAGGCGACAACGGCGAACGTCTTGAACAGCTCATGGTCCAACACCGCCGTACCCGCAGACTGCGCCCGCAACCCGACGGGTTTCTCTACATTTTGCGCCAACTCTCGCAAATAAGCCTGCCCACGGGACAACCCGCACTCGACCCGGAGATGAGCCCGGAAGAGCAACAAAAGTTCTACACTTTCAACGTACTCGTCGCCAACGGGCTCTCCCCGCAAGAGGCCGAAGAGGAGGTCGAAAGAATCTATTCACCCGCTTAAAATTTCATTTATGGAACAACCACGCAAATCCTGGGCCCGCATCGACAGCACCTTGCAACGGAATCTGGGCCATAAAAAATATTATGAAATTCCTATCGAAAATCTTCCGGGAACTCTTGTGGAAAACGACATTCTGCGTTTTCCCGATTCTGATGCCAATCCGAATGTACCCGAGCATATGATCTTGCGGTATCACGAACCCGACAGCAGACCTCAGGCTCCCGAGACTCTGATCTTGCAGCATCACGACCTCGTCAGCAGACCACAGGCTCCCGAGCTCCTCATTCAGCAGTACCCCGAGCTTCGTAACAATCCGAACAGCATCGGTTATCCCGGGTATCAATTTACCCCCGAAGAAATTTCACGCTTTCTCTCGGATATTAAGCAATATCCTCCCAAAGAGGTTCAGTCCGGCCCACAACCCATCACAACCTTCGGAGAAGGATTCAGACAGTCGCTCGACCAGTGGAAAAACAATTACAGTTACGACTATGGCAATCTCATGAAGGAGATGAATCACGAAGAAGAAATCCGTAATGGATTGATGGCCCTTGACGAAAATCCCGAATTGAGCCGAGGTAACGTGCAGGAGATAAACTGGTCTATAAAGGCGCTGCGCCGGGGCATCGCCGAATACCGAAGACGCATCGAAGCCGGGGAGGGTACACCCGAAGACGAAGCCGCCATCTTGAAAGATTCGGAAAAGATTCGGGGCCTGTATGCCATGCAACAGCAATACTACAAGGGCGCTACCCCCGAAGAGGCCGAAGCCTGGCGCAACAACTACATTGCCCAAGGTGGCACGGGCATGCAACGTATGGCCGAAGCTCGGGAAAATCAGAAAAACTATCGGCCGACCGAAGGGTGGGCTAATGTTGGCGAAATAGCATTTAATCTTGCTCAAGTTGTACCTGCTGTCGCTGCAACCGCAGTAAATCCCGCAGTCGGTGCAATCGCCATTGGAGCCGGCATGGGTGATATCGCTTCCCAGAATTTGGCACAAAGCAATATGCTAGCCGACCAGATCGAAGAACAAACGGGGAAAGAGATCTCGACCGGGAGACGCCTTGCCCAAGCTGGGATAGGCACCACAATTGATGCGGCCACGTCACTATTTGCTCCCACAAAAATGGTAAATGCCTCACAACCTTTTTTCAAAAGCTTAGCTAAAAACAGCATCTATCAAGGGATCTTTAACGGTACAAACTCTATATTGCATGACTATGGCTCAAATCTTACCCTCGGAAATAATCTCACGAATAATGAAATTCTCTCGAATGCAGGAAAGAATTTCCTCGTCGGAGCGGCTACCGGAGCGG
>CAJLYN010000208.1 GCA_905210875.1 uncultured Bacteroides sp.
TTTTATTTTTTATTGAGAACTATTGGCCATAAAACAATGTTAATAAAAAATAGAAGACAGTTTAGTATGCCTGTTAACAAGAATTGTCTATCACTTCCATAAACCTTATGGGCGGCTGTGGAATATTTTTCTATACGGAAGCGAGGGTATTTATGGGGAACACATTTGTACGTGATTCTAATTTGCAATTTTATAAGTTGCAAGGGAGAAGAAGATGTGTAAAAATTAAGTCTATAGAAAATATCAAAAATGAAGAATCAAGAAGACGTATGGTTACCACTACAAACTCTTTATAATAGAGAACTCCTAATTGCGCAATGTCTCCAAGAACAACAAATAGCGTATTATATACCCATGATGTACAAGCTACAAGACTCGAGAATAGATTCTGCACGCTGTGAACCCGTCATGGTACCCGCCATTCACAATTTATTGTTTGTGCGTCATGCGTACGACAAGGAATGGTGTAAAAGCTTAATGAAGAGTCTCCCACACCCTATCTACTTCTTAAAAAAAGAACGAAAGGGTGATGATTACTGTATCGTCCCTGAGAAAGAGATGCAAAATTTTATTCGAGCTACCGACCCTTCCATTCAAGGAACCCGTTTTATTGATCCACAAAAACTTAAAGATAAGAAAATTACCGCTGTGCGGATTATCAAGCCAGGGCCCCTGTATGGAATAACCGGAAAATTCCTCCGCTATGGAGGTCGACACTATATAGCCATAGAAGTAAGCGGAAGCACGGCTTTACTGAAAGTAAGTTATACGTGGTGTGAAGAGCTTGCTACAGAAAAATAGAATAGTATTACAATCTTGAAAACATAAAAGTCAATCAATGAAAAAAATTTTCATTCAAACGTTGTCTATCATTTTGTTGGGAGTTATATACAATAACCCTCTTCATGCCCAATCTATGAGTGATACACAAGTATTGGAATATGTAAAACAAGGACTGCAAGAGGGCAAAGATCAGCGAGTGCTAGCCTCGGAATTGGCTCGAAAAGGCGTTACCGAAGAGCAGGCCAGGCGAGTAAAACAGTTGTATGACCAACAGAATAATGCCTCAAGCGACCAGATATCGGGTACGGCACAAGCAGAGATTCGTCTGCGCGAGCAAGTAAGCGATGACAATTCGGCGGTGATGCCCAATCAGGAAAAAGCCGAAGATGTTGCCAAAGAGAACCAAGTTTATGGCCGTAATATCTTTAATACAAGAAATTTGACCTTTGAGCCAAGTGTCAATATTGCTACGCCCCTCAATTACCGTCTGGGCCCGGGCGATGAAGTAATCATTGACATATGGGGGGCCAGTCAGAATACCATAAGACAACAAATTTCTCCTGATGGCACCATTAACATTGTAGACATAGGTCCACTCTATCTGAGTGGCATGACCATCAATGAGTCGCAACAGTATCTGACCCGGGAGTTGCGTCGTATTTATTCCGACGAGAATAATCAGATAAGGGTAACTCTTGGAAACACGCGCACCATACAAATCAATGTTATGGGCGAGGTTGTTCAACCAGGCACTTATGCCCTGTCGTCGTTCTCTACCGTGTTTCATGCCTTGTATCGAGCCGGCGGTGTCAATGATATCGGTAGCTTGCGTGAGGTACAACTGGTACGCAACGGGAAAAAGGTAGCTACAATCGATGTGTATGATTTTATCATGAAGGGTAAGAACCAAGACGACATCCGCCTGGAAGAAGGCGATGTCATCATTGTCCCGCCTTATGAATCGTTGGTGCAAATATCGGGGAATGTAAAACGGCCCATGCGGTATGAAATGAAAAAAGGCGAAACGTTGGCCACATTGATAGAATATGCCGGCGGATTTACCAGTGATGCCTATACCCAGAATCTTCGATTGGTGCGTCAGAACGGAAAGGAATATCAGGTCAATACCATTGATGACAAGGATTATGCCTCTTATAAACTGACCGATGGCGATGTCGTAACAGCCGAGGCCATACTTGACCGTTTCACCAATAAGCTTGAAATTCGCGGAGCCGTATATCGTCCCGGTATTTATGAGTTGAACGATGATGTAAATACGGTAAAAACGCTTATTGCCAGGGCTGACAGTTTGACAGCCGATGCTTTTACCGCCAGAGCCGTCATATACCGTCTGCGCGATAACATGACCCGAGAAGTGATTTCTGTCGATGTAGCAGCGCTCATGAACGGAGCGATTCCCGACATTCCCTTGCAACGCAACGATGTGCTCTTCATACCCAGTATCCATGACATAACCGATATGGGCGATGTGCAGATTGCCGGAGAGGTCATGCACCCCGGCACGTTCCCCTATGCCGACAACATGACCCTCGAAGATCTGGTGATTGCTGCCGGAGGACTGCGAGAAGCCGCTTCATTGGTGCGTGTCGACATCTCCCGCCGTATCAAGAACCCGACCAGTACCGACGATACGAGAGAGATTGGCGAGATGTTCACATTTGCCCTCAAAGACGGCTTTATCGTCGATGGTGAACCGGGCTTTGTGCTGCAACCCTACGACTATGTCTTTGTGCGTCGCAGCCCGGCCTACAGCGAACAGAAAAACGTTGTTATCAATGGCGAAGTCCTTTATGGCGGCACCTATACATTGACCTCGAAAGACGAACGCATCAGCGACCTCGTCAAGAAAGCCGGCGGTATCACCCAGTTTGCCTATGTGCGGGGAGCCAAACTGGTACGTAGGGCCAATCAAGACGAGTTGAAACGCATGCAAGATGCCGTATCATTGTTGCAACACCAGATGGGTGCCGGGAAGGTTGATTCTCTGGGAATCAAGGTAGAACCTACATTTTCCGTAGGTATAGACCTTGAAGCGGCTCTGAAAAATCCCGGCGGCGATGCCGATATCGTATTGAGAGAAGGCGATGTCATCAGCGTGCCTGAATACAACAATACGGTGCGGATAAACGGTGCCGTGATGCAACCCAATGTTGTATCGTACAAGGCCGGAGAGGATGTCAAATATTATATTGCGCAGGCCGGCGGATATAACCAGACTGCCAAGAAAAACAAAAAATACATTATCTACATGAACGGGCAGATTGCT
The DNA here is from genome assembly GCA_905210875.1 of uncultured Bacteroides sp. GTDB lineage: Bacteria > Bacteroidota > Bacteroidia > Bacteroidales > UBA11471 > Caccoplasma. The sequence goes on from CAJLYN010000208.1 coordinate 3,071, forward strand.
CTGGTGAAAGGTCGTGGCAAGAATCTGATTGAGCCCGGGTGCGAAATCATTGTACCCAACAAACGTCCGCGCCAAGCCAACTGGGGTAATATCCTCACCTCTCTGTCGGCTGTAACCTCCATCGGAACGATGGCTGCTACCATTGCCAACTTAGCTAAATAATTTCACAATTAGAGTAAATCGTATGTCAGAAAAAGAAATATACACTGTTCCCGAATCGAAATCATCGGACCCCGATGAAGTTGAAATTGACTGGACAGGCTATCTGCGCAAACTGATTGCGGCACGTAAAGCCCTCCTATGGTCCGTCGTTGTGGGTGCCGTGTTGGGTGCAGTTGTTGCATTCAGCATACCCAAAGAATACACTGTCAAAGTAACACTTGTCCCTGAAATAGACGGCGACAGTAAATCATCTGGCGGACTGGCCAGTCTTGCCTCTTCGTTTTTGGGCGGAGGGGCCGTCAGCGCCGGAGGTGATGCCTTGAATACTACCCTATCGGCCGACATTGTAGCCTCTACCCCATTCATATTGGAACTGTTCGATGTGCGTGTGCAGACTCTCGACAACAGCCTCGACACGACATTTGTCGCCTATCTCGACGAGCAGAAATCACCGTGGTGGAATACTGTTTTAGGGCTTCCCGGGAAAGCAGTGGGCTGGTTAAAATCGCTGTTTACCGACAAAACCGATTCTGTGGTGGTAAGCACACGTAATCCTTTCCAGCTTTCGCAGGAAGAGTTTCAGAAGATATCTACAATAAGAAGTGCTGTGGTTGCCAATGTCGATACCAAGACGGCAATTACAACCCTGTCGGTAACCTTACAAGACCCCAAGGTAGCCGCTCTCATTGCCGACTCGGTGGTACAAAAATTGCAAACCTACTATATCGGATACCGCATATCCAAAGCCGAGAGCCAGTATGCCTATCTGTCGAAACTGTATGACAACAGCAAAGAAGAGTATTATGCTCTGCAGAAGA
>CAJLYN010000209.1 GCA_905210875.1 uncultured Bacteroides sp.
CACCCCGCCCTTTGCACGATATGGAATTTAGAAATTGTATTGCAGACCGAGGGCGAGAACCTCTTTGAATTGCACCTTGGCACATTTGCCTTGTCCTATGATGTTGCCTGCGGCATCTTTCAGGTCGTAAGCAAATTTTATGTCGTTGTCGTAGACGAGGTTGGTCGAGACCGAAGCCGATAACCATTTGTTGATGGTCATGTTTATCTGTACGTCCCATGAGACATCAATGTTACGGGCTTCTTTGCCACGCATGTAATCCGAGAAGAGATTGAGCCGGGAGTAGAGATTGACGTTTTTCATGATATCGTAGTTGAGCTCGACTTTGAGGTTGGCACCCATTTCGTTGAGTACGTTGTTCCCTTCTTCCACGCCGAAGGCCCCTTGCTGGGCGAGGGCATCGTCGAGAACAAAGGTGCCTTTCCAGGTAACGGGAGTGAACACGGCCGAGACAATGGGTGCTGGCGTCCAGGTGATACCGATACCGGCCGACAGGTATCCGGGGGCCATGAAGCGCGATACAAAGGTGCGATCGTTGCCATCACCATATTGATATCCGTTGGAGAATTGCGACTGATAGGTGAAGAAAGCACTTATGTAAAGAGACTTCTCAACCTGGAAACCGTAGTTGGAGTTAAGATAGATTTTATCGGTGGTTTTTTTCAGTGGAGCGTCGCCTGTCTGGTTGAAACCGTAGTTCAGTTCGAGACGGTTCTGCCACAAGTGTTTGTCGTTTTTATAATCGGCCTGATAGGTAAATTGGGCGTCGAGAGCCAAAGCATTCTCTCCACCTTGAGCCCAGTTGGTGAAACTCGATTGGGTGAATTTAAGACCGACATATCCGGCTTTTGTCCATGGAGATGTTGTTGTCTCTTGGGCTGTGGCGACGAAGGCAGCCATGGTGAGCCCGACGATGAGGAGATTGAGTCGTTTCATAGAAAATAGGTTAATGATGCTTCATTGCAAAAATATGTAAAATATTTTTAGTTGTCGCATGATGTTAAACAAAAAGATAATATATTTGTTCTTACTTCGCATATTGTAAATGAGCGAAGGATTCTTTAAGATAGAGTTTTAACATTAAAAATCAACGGATTATGAAAAAGTACAAATGCAGCGTATGTGATTGGGTATATGATCCTGCTGTGGGTGATCCCGAAGGTGGTATTGCCCCCGGAACCGCTTTTGAAGATATTCCCGAAGATTGGGTATGCCCTCTTTGCGGTGTAGGAAAAGATATGTTTGAAGAGGTTGACGAATAATCACCATATTCGATAAATACCTATACACGAGAGCCTCTGCTTTGTAAAGCAGAGGCTCTTTGGTTTGTATCGGGGCGCCAACTTGGAATAAAGATTCTCCGTGATGGACTTGTTTTCTTGTTGGGTGAGAGACATGAAGGCGGGAGAGAAATTCAAGGTTTTTTATCTTCGTGGAGATGTACGGTGAAGGTAGTTTCCTTACATTCTATCTTGAATGCCTTGTCGGGCTCCATGGGAGGGGTAATGTCAGACTCTGCTTGGGTGTAGTCGTAGTGTGAGACGTACACGCCATTGGCAATCTTATGAGATTTATTGTCGGTAAAGATAGGAGTTTTCTCGTCCATATTTATCAATATTTTGAATATATGTGTGTATCAATTGCAGCACCATCTGGTTGGTTTGAGTGGAATAGCTTGTGTAACATCGGCAGTCAGGAGTAGCCCGGTTTCTTTGACATTTGTCGCCGATATGGAGATAAGCTCGATGTCGGAACAGTATATCTGTGTGGGTTCTGGCTTCTATCATCTTTTTTCAAGCATAATTCATGGATATTCCGCAGAGATGGAAAGTAGTGGCTATGTCGAGGATTGAGGTATCTCATGGTTTCCGACCGCTTCCTGTCGAGATTCGTATCGATGAGTAGGAGGCATCGATATTTCCGTAAGGAGTCTGTGAAAACAAGATTTTCGGTGCTGCTATTCAGCAGTTCTATGGTAGGTAGCAGGGTGTCTGTTGGCAGATGGTCTATGACGTGAACGCCTAAACCTTCGCCACGTAGTATCAGGTTACCTACTCTCTGAATGAGAATTTCTTTCATGGTTTCAACCTTTTTGTCGGGGAGACTGTTTTTTATGGGTCGCCCTTTTGATTATTCTGTTCGACAATATCGTTTTTTGTCGATTGATTTCTCTACCCGCCTATGGGTATCGATAAATCTCTTTTTTAAAAACAATTTTAAGCCCAAATTGTTTTCTCAGATGGTATGATTTTTGATACGTATTGATGATAGATGAGGTTGAGATTACGAGCATCGGCAGTAAAGCAGAACAAAAATTTTTTGTTTTTGTTATTATGAAGTATGCGGCTGTTGCCATAAGTATCGTTGCGTTACGATAGATGTATGCATTTGATATTTTGGTGGTTAGTCTGTTGCTGTGTCCGCTTCGATACGGATTCTGATGAAATAAAATATTCTTGAATCTATGCATGAACTTTCTATCGCCCTCAGCATTCTCGATTGGGTTGCTTTGGAGGCCATAAAACAAAAAGCCCGAGAAGTCAAAGAGATAGAGTTGGAAGTAGGACGATTGTCCGGTGTTGATGTTTCGGCGCTTATTTTCGCAATGAAAGCGGTGCAACGTTATTCTCCGTTTGAAAAAGCTCGGGTGAATATTGTCGAGGTAGAGCCCTTGTCCGAATGTAAGGGTTGTGGTCGACGGTTTTCTCCGCACTATTCATTAGACGTTTGTCCCTATTGCCATTCGTTTGAGACAGAATTGTTGCAGGGCCGAGAGGTGCGTTTGAAATCTGTTCTTGTTGAATGAAAAAGCGGGTTCTGGCGAGAATGTAATGTCTGAATGTTTGGCCGAATTTCACAGGCAGGAGCCGGGTCGTATAAGAAATAGTTGGAAGTAAAGTCGTTTACAGAGATTTCTCATCAATAAGCAGATAATAGCCTCGAAGAGAACATCGGGCTGTTATCGTGAAAGGCAGGGGCAAGAAATAGATAAACTCAATCGTCGGATAATTTATTTGTATGGAGAGATAAAGATAGTATGAATGTAGCAATACACGCCGAAGATGTTCGGCAGTTTTTCGATGCGCAAAGTCTATTGTGGGACAGCCTCACACGTCGCGATCCTGAACTTTTGCGTTCCCTTTTGGCCTGGTTGCCGTTACGGCCCGGCGATGCTGTTCTCGATGTGGGAACAGGAACCGGTGTCCTGTTACCCTATATTCGAGAAAGAGACCCGCAAGGAGAAATCGATGCTGTCGATCTCTCTCCGGGAATGTTGGCTGTGGCTCGGCAGAAGTACGGCGACGATGAACATATTCATTTCATTTCGGCCGACGTCTCTTCTGAGACTTTTCCACGCCGGTATCAGGCAATTATTCTCTATTCAGTTTTTCCGCATTTGGCTCGTCGTGATGAAACAGTGGCCCGTCTGGTCTTTGATTATTTGCAGCCGGGAGGCTATCTGCTTATTGCGCATACCGAGGGGAGAAGGAGTCTCAATGATAAATCTCGCAACCGATTCAATAGTACGATGCAACGCGATTTGTTTCCAGCCTCGGTGCAAGCCGGTCGTTTCCGGCGCATGGGATTGAATGTTGCCTATGCAGCCGAGTCGCCCTATACCTATTTCATATTACTTTCCCGTTGATTCGGGCGAGGGTTAAGGAACAGCAGGAGCTATCCTATAATGGATACTCCTGCTGTTGTATGGGAACGTAAAGGACAATGTCAGTTTTTCTCTATGGAGTAGTCTTTTATGCCCAAGGAAGCATAGGCTTTTTTCAATTCTTCTTCATTGTCGCTGATAACGAGTAGTTTGTCGCCAGGCTTCAAGACGGTATTACCCTTTGGTACAAAGTAATTGGTGTCGCGTTTTACCAGTACGGCCAGCGTGTTGTCGGGCAGGGTCATATCCATCAAGCGATTGCCTTTTTCCAGGGTCTGGTCATTGATTTCGATTTCCGACATTGACGATTTTATCTCTTCGGGCAGATAGACGTCAAACTCTTTCTTGTC
>CAJLYN010000210.1 GCA_905210875.1 uncultured Bacteroides sp.
TCTTCCTTCTCGATGAGCGGGCCGATGGCGGTTTGGCGCTGACGACCGGGCAGGTGGGCTTTGTCTACGGCACGGTGGGAGTGGTGGCGCTCACCCTTGGCGGGCTTGTCGGGGGGTGGGCTGTCGCCCGTTACGGCCTGCGTCGCTGCCTGTGGCCCATGGCGCTGCTGCTCACACTGCCCAATCTGGTTTATGTCTATCTCTCGTGGGTACAGCCCTCTTCGCTGGCGATTGTCAATGTCTGCGTGGCCGTCGAGCAGTTGGGCTACGGATTCGGATTCACCGCCTATATGCTCTACATGATTATCTTCTCCGAAGGGCGGCACGCCACGGCTCACTATGCCCTGTGTACGGCATTTATGGCGTTGGGCATGATGTTGCCCGGCATGGGCGCCGGCTGGATAGCCGACCGCATAGGCTATACTCTCTTTTTCGTGTGGGTGATGGTGTGTACGTTGCCGGTTTTTGTGTTGCTGCCTTTTCTGAAAATTCCATCTGATTTCGGTTTAAAGAGGACAACTTCTCAGGCTGATTGATTTGAAAATAAGAAAATAAATTTTTAAAAAATCGAACAATTTTGTTCTTTTGTGTGATTTGTTTATATGAAACGAAAGAAAAATTGATATAATGCGGAACTAATATTCATGGAAAAAGATGAAATATCCGATTACCTGGTAAGCAACCGGACCGAAATGTATCGGTGGGCTTACCGGTTGACTCGGAATTATGACGACGCACAGGATTTGTTTCAATCGACATTGCTGTGCGCCTTGAAATCGGTCGGGATGTATACCGAAGAGAACAATATATCGGGGTGGCTCTATACCATTATGCGGAATGTGTTTTTTAATAATACCCGTCATTCGACACGATGTTGCTGCATGACCAAGGACGAAATAGAGCATGTGATGCCGTGCGATGAGGTGTCGATGGAATGTTCCGGTGATACGGTATTTGCCGTCGGAGACATACAGCGAGCCGTCGACATGCTTGACAAGACGTATAAGATTCCCATGTCGTTGTACCTGTCGGGTTATAAATATCAGGAAATTGCCGAAAAGATGGGAATACCTCTGGGTACGGTTAAAAGTCGTATTCATGCAAGTCGGGTACAATTGCAGAAAGAATTGAAAGATTTCAGAAAATGAAATGATACATTATGACGGGAAAAGAGAGAAATCTTTTGTGCCTGAATATTTTTTTATAGAAAAATCACTTTTCCCGACAGACAATCCGGTAAATAATGATTATTTTCGCCGTCGTAAAAAATTTACGGAGAGCGATGGATATAGAATCTTTATATACCCTGTTTCGTGCGCAAAAAGTGATAACGACCGATAGTCGTCATTGTCCTCACGGGTCCATATTTTTTGCTTTGCGCGGAACAACGTTCGACGGCAACCGCTTTGCTGCCCAGGCTTTACATGACGGCTGTGCCTATGCCGTTGTCGACGATTCGACGGTGGCTGTCGACGAGCGCTATGTGCTGGTCGATGATGTCTTGCAGGCGTTGCAGGCTTTGGCCCGTCGTCATCGTCGGGAGTGGGGACGTACGGTGATAGGCATTACCGGAACCAACGGGAAAACCACTACAAAAGAATTGACGGCCGCCTGCCTGTCGAGACGTTTTAAGGTACTTGCTACCGAAGGAAATCTCAACAATTCCATAGGCGTGCCGCTCACCCTTTTGAAACTTGACGATTCCCATGAGATAGCCGTGGTGGAGATGGGAGCCAGTCACCCCGGCGATATCACCGAACTGGTGACGATTGCCGAGCCCGATTACGCCTTGATTACCAACGTGGGCAAGGCCCATTTGCAGGGATTCGGTTCGTTTGAGGGAGTCGTTGCCACCAAATGTGAACTTTACGATTTTGTGAAGGCTCATGGCGGGAAAATCTTTCTCCATCACGAAGATGCGGTGCTTGCCCCCCGTGCCGAGGGTGCCGTGGCTGCCGAATATGGTACCACATCCGGCCTTTGGGTGTCGGGTCGTCTTCTGAGTTGCTCGCCGTTTCTATCGTTCTCTTTTACCTGTAAAGATACGACATGCGAGGTCGATACTCATCTCATCGGCAGTTACAACCTGCCCAATGCCTTGGCTGCGGTAGCGGCCTACTTTGGCGTCGAGCCGCCCGAGATAGCGGCGGCGCTTGCCGCTTACGAACCGCAAAATCGGCGTTCGCAAATGATAAAGACCCCTCATAACACACTCATTGTCGATGCCTACAATGCCAATCCGTCGAGCATGGCGGTGGCCCTTGACAATTTCTTTTCGGCCGACTTCTTACATAAGACGCTCATATTGGGCAATATGGGAGAGTTGGGCGCCGACAGCGAAGCGGAGCATCGACACATTGTTGAGCGTTTGAAGGGATACCCCGACGTTGATGTGATGTTGGTAGGAAAAGAGTTCGGACAGGTTGCTGCCGGACTGCCTGCTTTTGCCGATACCGATGCACTGATCAGTGATTTGCAGAAGAACCCCTTGTCGGGACGCACAATTCTAATAAAAGGGTCTCGATTTATGAAATTGGAAAGATGTATTGATTATCTATAAAGAGTGAACACCAAAAAATCGTATGACTATGATGTACAATCCCGTCTTTGCTCCCGAAGCTCTCGCTCGGAAGGAAAAAATTCAAGCCGCCATGCGTTGTATGTCGGCCGATGCCTTGTTGCTGACCGATAATGCCAATCTTTATTATACGTCGAGCCGAGTTTTTTGTGGCTATACCTATATCCCTGTCGAGGGCGACATGCTCTATTTCGTTCGTCGACCGGTCGATTTGTCGGGGGATAATGTTATATACATACGTAAGCCCGAACAGATACCCGACGAACTGAAAAACCGCGGCCTTGCAATGCCCGGAACGTTGCTCCTTGAAGGCGATACTCTTTCGTTCAACGAGTATAATCGCTTGGCGGCCGTTTTCTCTTCGGCGCAGATTCTCAATGGAGGAAATATGCTCATCAGGAATGTCAGGGCGGTGAAGACCCCCTTCGAGATAGCGCTTCTCCGTCAGTCGGCCGCTTCGCATGATTTGTTGTATCGCCATATACCCAAACTCTATACCGAGGGAATGACCGATTTGGAGTTTTCCATTGAAATTGAGCGGTGTGCCCGACAGCACGGTTCGTTGGGAATTTTCCGTATTTTTGGACATAGCATGGAAATATTCATGGGCAATGTGCTCTCGGGCGAAAATGCCGATGCACCCACCCCTTATGATTTTGCCATGGGAGGTGCCGGTCTCGACGATTCGCTCCCAATTGGTTGCAACGGAACGACGATACATCCGGGGCAGACGGTAATGGTCGATATCAACGGAAACTTTACCGGTTATATGACCGACCTTTCCCGGGTTTATTCCCTGGGAGAAATCCCCGAAATAGCCCTCCATGCCCATCAGGTATCTATAGAGATACATCAAGCTGTTGCATCGGCGGCACGTCCTGGAGTAGCAGTTGCCGACCTTTACAACAAATCTCTGGAAATAGCCCGTGCTCGCGATGTTGAGGCCTATTTCATGGGACACCGTCAGAAAGCCGGTTTTGTGGGTCATGGTGTAGGCATTGAAATCAATGAGTTACCGGTCATTGCACCTCGTTCGCGTGATGTGTTGGAAGCCGGTATGGTCTTCGCCCTCGAACCCAAGTTTGTAATTCCCGGTGTCGGGCCGGTGGGCATCGAAAACACCTATTTGGTTACCGAAGAGGGAGTTGAGAAACTCACCTGTTGTGAAGAGGAGATACGTCCGCTCGATTGAGTGCGACTTCTTGTTCGACAAAGTCTGCAATCGCCTCCTACAATATCCTTGTGGGAGGCGATTGTGTTCAATAAGCGCGAAAGAGAAAGAAAAAATATCGCAAAGCTATTGCAGAAAAGAAATAAATACATATCTTTGCACCGCAATTCGGCAGAGAGCCGGGTGGCAATGGGTAAGATCCCTGAAAAATGGTGCGGTAGTTCAGCTGGTTAGAATACATGCCTGTCACGCATGGGGTCG
>CAJLYN010000211.1 GCA_905210875.1 uncultured Bacteroides sp.
GGCCGTTTTTGTGTGTAGACGGAGCTATCGGTTGGAATCACCGGCCAACCTGTCGTTTTTAAGGGCGCTTTCGGTCAACTGGGCATACTGCCGTCCGATGGGGAGATTTCTCTCGCTGACCAGAGTAACCGATCTTTTGTTGAAGTGGAGTATCTGTCCTTTGGCAATGATATAGGAGCGGTGTATGCGGATAAAATCGTTCGGCGGAAGCATTTCCAGCAGATTTTTCAGGGAGATGTGAGACAAGATGTAGGGCTTGTCCCGGCGGAAAATCTTGGAGTAATTCTCCATGGCCTCGATGTAGGTAATTTCCGAGAGGGGAATACTAACATTGGTGTACTCTTTTTTTATGATGAGCTTTTTGGCCGGTTTGGCTTTCTTGAACTCGATACGCCGCAGCGCCTTGTCTACTGCCGCTGAAAAACGCTCATAGGAAAACGGCTTATAGAGAAAGTCGACGGCGTCGAGGTTGAAACCTTCCAAGGCATACTGTATATAGGCTGTGGTGAAGATGAAGCAACACTCCTGAGGGAGAGACTGGGCAATATCCAGTCCGTTGAGACCATTCATTTCGATGTCGAGAAAGACGAGGTCGGGTCTCTTCTGCAAGATTTCATTCAGCCCGACCTCCGGCTCGCAGAATGTCGACAGGGTCAGCCCGCCCTTTCGCTCGCAGAAGTTGGATATGATGGAGAGGGCTATGGGTTCATCGTCTATGGCTATGCACTCTATGTGGCTCATGGTCGTATGATTAGTTCTACTTTATAGGTGTGGCCGCACTCCGAGGTTTTGAGTTCGAATCGCTGGGGGTAGAGCAATTCCAGCCGTTTGCGGCAATTCTCGATGCCGATGGAGGCATTTCGGCTTTTGTCGTATTCCATAATATCGTTCTCGGCCAGAAACACCAAGGTGTTGTTTTTTATCTGAATAGAGACGAAGATGGTACAGTCTTTCGAGGAGGATATTCCATATTTAAACGCGTTTTCGACGAAGGTGATGAGCAGCATAGGTGGAATCTGAAACTGTGGCGCGTCGACGTCGGTTTCGAAAACGATGTGGGTATGATGATTCAGCCGGAGTCTTTGTAGATTGATGTAGTGGTGCAGATATTCGATTTCGCCCTGAATGTCGGTCGTTTCGTCGACCGAGTGACGGTAGGTGTATTGCAGAATGTCGGAAAACTGGGCAAAAGCGCTCTCGGCCTTGTCCGACTTGGTGACCACGAGGCCGTAAATCGTGTTGAGGGTATTGAACAGGAAATGGGGGTTGATCTGCGCCTTGTACAATAGCAGTTCGGCCTTGTTCTTCCGCATCTCTATCTCTTTTTTTACCCATATCTGCTTGGAGAGTTCCGAGATGAGTTCGATGGAGAGCCCGAATCCGCATACAACGCCGAAGAGCAGCCACACAATCTGTTTCCGCAGGTGCGCTCTGAATTCGGGGGCCAGCCGCGATGACGGGTCTTCGAGAATGGGAAATTGCGACAGCATGAATGCGGCGGCGACAAATATGACCCCCCATACGACAATCTGCACGTACCGGTGTTGCAGGTATAGCCGGATGGACGAGATAGACCGTCGCATAAGCGAAATCCCCCAAATCGAGGTCTACTCCAAGACAACCGGACGCGGTATGCGTAGCGGCCAGGGTTCGTCGAGCGGAATGTTCTCTATCCGCTTGAAACATTGGGACGAACGTACCGGTGAGGGCGACGACCTGAACTCGGTCATACAGGAAATCTACAAGCGGACCGACGATATAAAATCGGCCAAGATACAGGTATTTACCCGTGGTATGATTCCGGGTTATGGTGCCAGCGACGGTTTTGAACTCTATGTGCAGGACCAGGCCGGCGGGAGCGTAGAGAATCTGCTGCAAGTTACCCGGCAGTTTATCGAGCGCCTCAATGAACGCGAAGAGATAAGCCGGGCCAATACGTCGTTCGATATCAATTATCCCCAATATCTGCTCGAAGTCGATGCCGTGCGCTGCAAACGCAACGGTGTCTCTCCGGCCGACGTACTCGATGTGCTCTCGGGCTATATCGGTGGAAACTATTCGTCGAACATGAACCGATTCTCCAAACTTTACCGTGTCATGGTGCAGGCTTCGCCCGAGTTTCGCCTCGACACCCAGGCATTGAGCAACATATTTGTCCGTAACGATAAGGGTGAGATGTCGCCCATCGGCCAATACATCAAGTTGACTCGTGTCTATGGCGCACAGTCGTTGACGAGGTTCAACCTCTTCTCGGCCATTCAGATAAACGGTAATGCAGCCAACGGATACAGTACCGGTGAGGCCATAGAGGCCATACGGGAGGTGGCCGCAGAGGTATTGCCCATCGGATATACCTACGAGTTCGGCGGTATGTCGCGAGAAGAAGCCTCGGTCGGCAGTTCAACCGTTGTGATTTTTGCCATCTGCATTGTGTTCATCTATCTGATATTGTGCGCGCTGTATGAGAGTCTGTTCATACCTGTCGTCATACTGTTGTCGGTGCCGTTCGGCCTCTTTGGCAGTTTCCTGTTTGCCCGTATGTTCGGCCTGGAAAACAACATCTATCTGCAAATCGGATTGTTGATGCTAATTGGACTGTTGGCCAAGACCGCCATACTCATGACCGAGTATGCCACGGAAAAGCGGCGTGCGGGTATGAGTCTTTCCCAGTCGGCGGTATCGGCGGCCCGTGAACGCCTGCGCCCGATTCTTATGACCTCGCTGACCATGATGTTTGCCACAGGAGTCGGTGCCAACGGAAGTATATCGGTGGGCGTAGGAACAGTAGGCGGTATGTTTATTGGGACGGTAGCACTGCTCTTCATTGTGCCGGCTTTGTTTATTGTTTTCCAATGGATAGAAGAAAAAGTCATGCCTAAAAGAAAGCCTCTGCACGAATAGTTACGCGTAGAGAGTAATTTGTTTTTGGTGAATGGGGGTGCGCCGGATGTCCGGCGCACCCCTTTGCCGTTGGCCGGCAGGCTGGCATGCACCGTCCTGTCGGTGCGGCACATATCGTCGAGTTACTCTTTGCCGATGAGGTGGGATAGTCTATCCTGCAGAAGCGATTTTTGTGGTACAAGATATTTTTGTGCATCGGGATTGTGTTTTCATTTGGAATTTTCTATTTTTGTACTATTAATAGTCAAGAAACCTGTAAATTCAACGATTATGTTAAGCAAAAAAATGGAAGATGCGCTCAATGCGCAAATCAATGCCGAGTTTTGGTCGGCCTATCTTTATCTGTCAATGTCGGCAAATTTTTCGGCTCTTGGAAATCCAGGTTTTGCCAACTGGTTTTCGGTACAGTTCAAGGAAGAACAAGACCATGCCATGATTTTTATCAAATATCTCCTTTCTCGTGGAGGAAAGGTTACGTTGGCCCCCATTGCTCCGGTACCGACCGAATGGGCTACCCCGCTGGCTGCTTTTGAAGATACGCTGGCACACGAGGAGAAGGTAACGTCGCTGATAAACGACCTCTACGCTTTGGCCGAAGAAGAGAAAGACTATGCCACCCGCAGCATGCTGGGCTGGTTTATCGACGAGCAGGTCGAGGAAGAAGAGACCGCCAAAGGATATATTGATGCCTTGAAGATGATAAAAGACAACGGCTTCGGCATATATACGCTCGATAAAGAGCTGGGTGCCCGTACTTATACCGAGGCAGCTCCCTTGGCTGGTAAATAGAGCGATAGTACTGTTTACTTCGTTTAGATATTAAGATACCTCATCGTAAAACGATGGGGTATCTGCTTGTATATAAATGAGGAATAAAAAGCTGCTACTGCTTGTGTAAAATAAAGTTTGGATAAAAAACCACAAAAATGTAGCTTATTACGGGATTTCTTTCTACATTTGTATGGCTTTTAAATTAGCCCGAGTATGGAATAATTCAATTAAAATAATTTCCCGATGAAAACCAATTACGAATTGCGCTATGCTGCGCACCCCAGAGATGCCAAAAATTATGATACGGCTCGTCTGCGCGAAGATTTCCTGATTCAAAA
>CAJLYN010000212.1 GCA_905210875.1 uncultured Bacteroides sp.
CCCGCCGTAAACAGTGAGTGAATGGTTGTTAGGCGTTCTTGGGAATGATGCGCATGTGGGCTGCGGGGTAGCGCAGGGTGAGGCAGCTGGCCTCGGTGAGGACGACGGCGTCGGTGTTGCGCACGCCGGCTCCTTTGAGGTCGAGCACCTGACGGTCGAAGGGCACGTGCGACCATTTCGAGAGGAACTCAGGGTCGAAGATGAAGCCGTAGTCGCTCATGCCACATTCGTCGAAGACTTCGGAGTAGAGAATGAAGAGACGTCCGAACTTGGAGCGTATCTCGGAGAAGTCGATACCCCATTTGACAAAATCTTCGTCGGCCGATACGATTTTGTTGACATCGAGTTTGTTGATGCGGCCTATGAAGTCGGAACCGCCGATGAGAATCTTGCGCTTGTTGCCGCCGTTGCCGGTGAAGGCCTCTTTGGCGATGTCGATGAGGTCTTCCTGTGTCAGCTCCTTCTCGGGGTCGAACGTGTACTCCTTACCGGCCTGCCACCAGATACCGCCGGTGAGCGATACCTCTTCTTTCTTTTTCGAGTCGTAGATGCGGCTCTTCACGCCGAACATGAAGGTCTTCTCCATACCCAGACGCATATCGTAGATGGCAGCCTCTTCCGAGTCGGAAAACTCCCATTCCACCTCTTTGTTGGCGATTTTCTGGAAGGTCGACTGTTCGATTTGCATCTTGAAAATCTGGCAGTAGTTCTGGTCCTTGACGGGCAATGCCTCGAACTGGGCTGTCTGCACGTCGAGTTCGGTGGCGGCGCGGCCCATGCGAATAAGAGTGGTGCCCTGCTCTATCGTGGGGACACAACCCGTGATGCTGCCGATGGTCTTGCCGTTGATGGCGTAGACATTGAGCTCGCCGGTCTCCTCCTTGCTCGAAATGTACAGCACGAGGTCGGCCTTCGACTGGGTCTTGCCGTCGCTCTCATACCCCTTCACGCCCTGCACGAGAATGGTCTCGGACACCTCGAAGATGTCGTTGTTGCTGGTGGTAATCTGCACCTTCTGTGCGGCGGTGGTGGCGCTGCCCGAAGCAGGCTCGGTATAGGTCTCGGAGAGCGTGGCCTTCGTGGGCTTTACATCGACCGAGTAGTAGTCGACAACCATCGAGCCCGATTTGCGGGCGCCGGCATAGCGGGAGAGTTGGTCGATAGGGGTCGACATGGGGCGCACTTTGGTGATGCGCTTGTCTATCTCGTTCATGAGCAGGTCTTTGCTGTGCCCGCGGGTAATCTCGGTAGTCAAGGGAGTACCCGAAATAATTCGGCCCGAAGTGACGGGAATGATGGCGGCCAGAGCGTAGGCGCAATCATGGAGTACGAATGCCAGCAGGGCGACAAACAGGGCTGTTGCCAGCCAGAACCAGGCGTTCTTTGATTTCAGAAAATTCATAATTTGTTCTTTCATTTGTGTGAAATTTTTAGGTGAATAAATAGGTTGTTATGGTGTGATGCGATTCTTTGTGAGAGAAGGAGTCGGGCGGGTTACAAGTCCCACACGCTGCGGCGGCGTCGGAATCCGAACGCTGCCGAGCGGTTTTCGTCGGCACCTTCTCCGCCGCTGTTGCTGCCGAGCATGGGCAGCGGCGAGCCCTCGTGTTTGGAACGTTCGTTGAGGATACGTTCGTTCCGGCCCCGAATCTCGGCCGCACGTTCGGTATTGTCGAGGTCGAGGTCGTAGTTGATGCCCTTGAAGAGCAGTTCGAGAATCTCGGTCGTGAAATCGTGCATGAACACATGTTCGCACACGTGGTATACACGGTCGAGAAACTCTTCAAACTCGGTGTCGCTCATGCTCTTCTGGGCTTTAAAGCGGGCAATGGCGCGGGCGCTGTGCTGCCAGTTCTCTTCCATCTCGCGTTGCAGCAGTTCGCCGGCTCGCACGCGGTGCATAAACTCGTTGTTTTCTCGTTGCAGTTCGGCAAGTCGGCTCTCGTCGCCCACACAAGCCAGAATGTCTGTCCCGAAATGTCGCACGCAGGCTGCCAGTGGGTCGTCGCCACCCAGAACATCGCCGATAAACTCGGCCATACGCGGGTTTGACATGAAGATGTCGGCCAGCTTCAACTGGTCCTGACACAGGTATTCGTAGCGTTTCCTCAGGTCGTCTTCGTATTCGAGCAGCGAATCGAAGAAGAGGTCGTCATTGTCGAAAACCCTGTCGGGGAAACTTTTGCTCACTCTCGCCAGAAGCATCTCCCGGGAGTTTCGGTGGGTATGGTCATACCCGTTTCCTGTTAAGTCTTTCATACAATTAATGAGTTTTAATAAAGTGAATAGATAACCACTGTTGTGGTGTTTTTACAATGCAAAGAAAAAGCTATAAGTGGCCTATCTTGTGTGATATTTATTAAAAGTAAAATCTCTTTTTCCCTTTTGTTTGTATGGTAAAAATACCCTATTGGGGGACTGCTGTCGCGTATAGGCTTCGGGCAAAATATCTTTCGGATTATAAATTGCTTATTTCTGAGAGAAAACGTACCTTTGCTACCTCTAAGAAAAACCAATTCAAAACCTATAAGAATATGGCTACAAAACCCTTTAAGTATCAAGAGATGTTCCCTATGGGAAAGGATAACACCGAGTATTATCTTCTTACCAAAGATTATGTCTCGGTCGAGAATTTCGACGGGAAAGAAGTGCTCAAAGTAGAGCCCGAGGCGTTGACACGCCTGGCCAATACTGCCATGCGTGATGTATCGTTCCTGCTGCGTCGCGAACACAATGAAAAGGTGGCAAGCATACTGCACGACCCCGAAGCCAGCGACAATGATAAATATGTGGCTCTCACCATGCTGCGCAACGCCGAGGTGGCCTGCAAAGGCCAATTGCCCTTCTGCCAGGATACCGGAACGGCGATTGTCATGGGTAAGAAAGGCCAGCAGGTATGGACGGGAGGTGGCGATGAGGAGGCTCTCTCGCTGGGAGTCTACAAGACCTACACCGAAGAGAATTTGCGTTACTCACAGAATGCTCCTCTCGATATGTATCGCGAGGTAAACACCGGCTGCAACCTGCCGGCACAGATCGACCTCTACGCCGTAGATGGTATGGAATACAAGTTCCTCTTTATTGCCAAGGGTGGTGGTTCGGCCAACAAAACCTACCTTTACCAGGAGACCAAGGCGCTCATTACCCCCGATAAATTGGTCAATTTCCTTATCGAAAAGATGAAGACCCTCGGCACGGCAGCCTGCCCGCCCTATCACATTGCCTTTGTTATTGGCGGTACTTCGGCCGAGATGAACCTCAAAACCGTTAAGCTCGCTTCGGCCAAATATTACGACAACCTGCCTACTTCGGGCAATGAGTTGGGACACGCTTTCCGCGATATTGAACTCGAAAAAGAGGTGTTGCGTGCTGCCCAGGAGTCGGGCATCGGAGCCCAGTTCGGCGGTAAGTATTTTGCCCACGACGTGCGCATTATCCGTCTGCCCCGTCACGGAGCCTCATGTCCTGTGGGTCTTGGCGTTTCCTGCTCGGCCGACCGTAACATCAAGGCGAAAATCAACCGAGAGGGCTTGTGGATAGAGCGTCTTGACGACAACCCAGGAGAACTTATTCCCGAAGAATTGCGTAAGGCCGGCGAAGGCAATGCCGTGCGCATTGACCTCAACCGCCCCATGAACGAGGTGCTGGCCGAGCTCTCGAAATACCCCGTGGCCACCCGTCTCTCGCTCAACGGTACCATCATTGTGGGCCGCGACATTGCGCATGCCAAGATCAAGGAACGCCTCGATGCCGGCGAGGAGATGCCGGCTTACCTCAAAGAGCATCCCATCTACTACGCCGGTCCGGCCAAGACTCCCAAGGGAATGGCTTCGGGTTCGTTCGGTCCCACGACAGCCGGCCGTATGGACCCCTATGTCGACCTCTTCCAGAGCCATGGCGGTTCGATGATTATGATTGCCAAGGGCAACCGCAGCCAGCAGGTAACCGATGCCTGCCACAAGCACGGCGGTTTCTACCTCGGCAGTATCGGTGGCCCTGCT
>CAJLYN010000213.1 GCA_905210875.1 uncultured Bacteroides sp.
CCCGATGAGATGCGTCGGGCCATGAAAAGTTTTGCAGGTGCCCGACGTCGTTTCGATTACTGGATACGTGAGGGGCAGACGGTTCTCATCGACGACTATGCCCATCACCCCGACGAGATAAAGGCCAGCCTTACGTCATTGCGGGCCTTGTATCCCGACAAGAAAATATCGGTGATATTCCAACCCCATCTGTATAGCCGGACACACGATTTTTGCGATGAATTCGCCAAATCACTGTCGTTGGCCGACGAATTGATACTGCTCGATATCTACCCGGCGCGCGAAAAACCGATACCCGGCGTTACCTCGCAAATTATTTTTGACAAGGTTAAATGCAAAAAGAAAGAGCTTTGTAGTAAAGAAAAGTTGCTCGAAACAATAAAAGGCCGTAACTTTGAAGTCCTTATTACACTCGGAGCCGGCGACATAGACCGCCTGCTGCCGGCGATAAAAGAGGAGATACTTGCCCGATGAAACGTTATCTTACCTACATAGTGGCCGCGCTTCTCACTCTTTACCTGCTGGTTTCGCTGGTATGGGGAGAGGCCGTTGCGCACAACCGCCGGTACACGGGCTTCCGTGTGACGGTGGTCGACAGCGCACGGGTGCGATACGTATCGGCCGACGAGGTAAGGAAATATCTGTCTCGACATATTTCGGCAAAAGAGAATACTCCTTTGCAGGATATAGATACCGAAGAGATTGAACATCTTCTCTCTTCCAATCGCCTCATCGAGGAAGTGCGGTGCTACAAGACCCCATCGGGCTTGTTGCGTATTGACCTCACCCAGCGGGTGCCCGTGTTGCGCGTTTTGGGAGACAGTGCTGCCTATTTTCTCGATGAAAACGGCGAAATAATGCCGGCCGACCTACCCGAGGCTGTTTCGGTGCCGGTAGCTACGGGGCACATTACATCGGCTTTTGCCCGGGAATCGCTCTATCCGTTTGCCTGTTTTCTGCGGGAGAATGATTTCTGGCGGGCGCAAATCGAACAGATTTGTGTCGACGGTAATCAGAATGTAGAGCTGATACCCCGGGTAGGAGATCACCGCATTCTCATGGGACCGCTCACTGCCTATGAAGAAAAACTCGCCAATCTCCGTTGCCTTTATGAACAGGCATTCTCGAAGTGCGGGTGGAACAAGTATCGCACCATCAATCTTAAATATAAAGACCAGGTGGTGTGCACACGACGAAATTAGAAGAACATCAAGATATGGAAGACCCTAAGAAGTACATTGTAGCCGTCGATTTAGGCTCCTCTCACATAACCGGGGCTGCCGGGCATCGCGATGAAGCGGGCCGTTTTATGGTCGATGCGGTGGAAACCGTGGAGAGTAAAGACGCCATCAAGCGGGGGCGAATCATCAATGTCTCCGACGTAGCTTTTAAGTTGTCGCTGATTTTCCGGCGGCTTGAAACCCGCCTCTCTCCCAGTAAGATTGCCAAGGTATATGTGGGCGTGAGTGGTCAGTCGGTACGATCTATCGACTTCCCGGTGGTGAGAACCATTTCGCTGGAATCACCCATCGACAAGGCTCTGTTGGCCGACCTCGAATCGGAGGCTCGCGGTCGCGTGTTGGAGAACAATCTGGTCATCTTCGATGTCATACCCGGAGAATTCCGGGTCGACGGTCGTTCTACACAAGACCCTTGTGGCCAGTATGGTTCTGAGATAAGAGTCTCTTATCGTCTCATAGTAGGCAACGAAATACACAAACGCAATATCGAGAAAGCCTTTGAGCAGGCCAAGATGCCCATAGCCGGCTATATCTGCACAGCCTATGCGGCTGCCGCTGCCGTGCTTTCGCCCGAAGAACGGCGCCAAGGGTGTGCCTTGCTCGATTTTGGCGCTGAGACGACAACTCTTTCCCTCTATAAAGACGGGTATTTCCTGTCGATGATAACCATACCTTTGGGGGGCAACAACATCACCCGCGACATCTGTTCCCTCCACGTAAAAGAGTCGGAAGCCGAGGCCATCAAGAAAGCTTACCAGCCTCAGACCGATGCTTCGCAGCCGGTCGACTGGGATATGAAAGACTACTATTTTGACTTTACCGCCGCAGAAATAGAGGAGGTGATTACCGCTCGTCTGGGTGAGATTGTAGCCAATGTTAAGGCTCAGTTGGCGGGAGTCGATGCCCGAACTGTCTCGTCGGGTATCACTCTCATCGGGGGAGGCTCTCTGATGAAAGGCTTGAAACCGCTCTTGGCAAAGGAGACGTCGCTCGATGTGTGCCAGGGAATGCTTCTCAATGTGACATTGCCTCAGGGTATAAACGGAATGGCTTCGGTGCAGGCGATAGGTCTGATGCTCATGGGGCGCGAGATATGCACGACAGCTCCTGTCTTTGAGCGAAAGGAAGAGCCTGCCGTGTCGAAGACTCCCGAGCACGAACCCGAACCGGCACCTGCTCGTGAACGCCCGTCATCGGGCAGTACCAAGTCGCAGAAGTCGCCGTTGTGGAAGACGATTTGGGATAAGGTAAACGAAGAAATGGACAAGGAAAACTAACCGATAACCATCAGAAGTTATGGACGAATACAACGATAAACCGCAGTTCGACGTCGATGAACGGTCGGAACTGCCTGCCATCATCAAGGTGATAGGTGTCGGTGGCGGCGGAGGCAACGCCGTGGAGAACATGTTCCGTACCGGAATAAAAGATGTAACCTTTGTCTTGTGCAATACCGACAAGCAGGCCATGCGCGGGACCAAGATACCCCGCACGCTCCTTCTCGGGCCGGGCCGTGGCGCGGGGGGTGACCCCCTGGTAGCCCGCCAGCTGGCCGAGGAGAGTGTCGACCGCATCAAGGAGTTGCTCAATGATGACACCGACATGGTCTTCATCACCGCCGGTATGGGTGTCGGTCCCGGTACCGGTGCGTCGCCTGTCATTGCAGGCGTCGCCCGCAGCTTGGGCATTCTCACCGTGGGAATTGTCTCTATACCTTTTGCCTGGGAGGCCGAGTTCAAGATAAAACAGGCTTTGGCCGGCGTGGAAGATTTGCGCAAGAATGTCGATGCCCTACTGGTCATCAACAACGAAAACCTGCGTAAGGTCTACCCCGACCTTACCTGGCTCAACGGTTTCAAGAAGGCCGACGAGACCCTGACCGTTGCCGCCAAGAGTATTGCCGAGCTGATTACCGTGAAAGGATACATCAACCTCGACTTTGCCGATGTGCGCCGCACCCTCGAAAATGGCGGTGTCGCCGTGATGAGCAGCGGATTTGGCGAGGGTGAGCACCGTATCACCAAGGCCATCGAAGATGCCCTGCATTCGCCCCTGCTGGCGGCCGACAACCTCTATAAGGCCAAACGCATACTTATCAACCTTTACCTGAGTTCCAGCGCCGACGACCAGGTGGTGATGGACGAGTTCAAGGAGTTGAACGAGTTTATGGCCCGCTTCGACGGCGTAAAGACCATTTCGGGTATTACCATCGACGATACGCTCGAAGGGAAAGTGAAGGTTACCATCCTTGCATCGGACTTCGGCGACAAGATGATAGATGTCGACAAGGCCTATCCCGGCGACAAGGAGTATGTCATACTCACCGTAGCCCAGATGGACGATAACGCCATTCTGGAAAAAATCGACCGTACTCCCACCTACGACCGCCCCGGCAATTTTGCCAAGCAACTGTTGCGTACGTCTTCGGACGATAGCTCCCGTACCGAGGTGAACTACAACGGCAACGGCGTGATACTTTTTGATAAAACAGAATAAAAATTTAAAACGAAAAAGATATGAGTTTATTTGACCAAATCAGCAATGATATCAAGACCGCCATGTTGGCTCGCGACAAGCAACGTCTCGAAGCCCTGCGCGGCATCAAAAAAGAGTTTATCGAAGCCAAGACCGCCAAGGGTTCCGATGGTGAACTGCACGACGATGTGGCTCTCAAAATTCTGGCCAAGATGGCCAAGCAGCGTCGCGAGAGTGCCCAAATCTATTCCGAACAGAACCGTCCCGA
>CAJLYN010000214.1 GCA_905210875.1 uncultured Bacteroides sp.
CGGAACAGACCGCGAATCTTCCTTATCAAGCGCAGGCTGGCTATGACCCCTTCAAAAAGAGCCACACTCACCGAAAAATTTTTCAGCAGGGAGAGCGGAGAATTTCCCATTCGATAAAAGGGGGCCATTGCATCCCAGTAGATTTGGGCCAGTTCGCTATGTTGTCGGGCTATCTTGGCTCGTATCTCAGCCTTTTGGCGCGTCAACGTTTTCATCGTTATCTTGGACGTACTCATAACTCGTTGTTTTTATTTGTGGAAACCGATTCGGATTCTTCTTTCGGGGTTATAAACAGGTGATATAGAAAGCGCAGTACGGGATTGACGATGCATACGCGGCGCAATAACCATAAAATAATAAAAAGCAGAAAAAATATGCCTGCCACTATGGAGTAGGCAGCCACGATTCCTGTATAGGATTCGATATAGTGTACGGCCGACAGAGACAGATATAGCAATACGATGGAAATGAGAATTATCGACAGCGTGAGAATGATGAGGGCCGATATGATGCGTGTGAGCTTTTCTATGCCGTCGAGTTTTATCCATTCATATTGCAGGGAGAAGTATTGTTTTAGCTCCTCGATAATTTGCCGCATGGAAGGGGGAGTGCTGGAATGGCTCATATATGGAATTTATTCGGTTGTAAATTGCATGAAGGTTTTCCGACCATGCACATTGGCCGGAAAACCTTTGGATTTTAAAGAAAATCAAACTTCTTTCTCTACGGCTTTGTCGAGTTTGAGTTTTGCTGCGATTTTATTGACAAGATTTTCCATGTCTTCGCGGCTTAACTTGATGCCGTTTTCACGAAGTACTTCGTTGATTTTACTGCGCGTGTCTTCGCCTTTTTCCGGCGCAAAAAGTATTCCGAGGGCAGCACCGATGGCAGCGCCTGTCAGAAATCCGGCTAATAATGAAGCACATTTCATAATACAGAAAATTTTATGGGTTTACCACAAAGATAACAAAAAAATCGTCTCTTGTATCGTTCGGTCGATGAAAAAAATGAGCTTTTTTATTTCTCTTGATGTTTTTCATGAGAAAATGAGAAGACCCTTGTCAAGAGATGTATGTGCGACTTGATGCAGTATGAGTTTTATTTCTATCTTTGCGTGAATATTCAAGAGAAAGGTATGTCGGAACAAACCATATCCATAAAGGGGGCCCGAGTCAATAATTTGAAGAATATCAACTTGGAAATACCCCGTAACCAACTGATTGTTATTACCGGCCTGTCGGGTTCGGGAAAATCGTCGTTGGCCTTTGATACACTATATGCCGAGGGGCAACGTCGGTATGTGGAGAGTCTCTCGGCTTATGCCCGCCAGTTTCTTGGCCGCATGAGCAAGCCCGAATGTGACTCTATCAAAGGAATTCCACCGGCCATAGCCATTGAACAGAAAGTCAATACACGGAATCCTCGTTCTACTGTGGGTACATCGTCGGAGATTTACGATTACCTGCGTATGCTCTTTGCCCGCATCGGAAAGACCTATTCTCCCATATCGGGAAAGGAGGTAAAGAAGCATCGTGTCGAAGACGTTGTGGTATGTGCTCTCGATTATCCCGACGGTACACGCATGGCTCTTCTCACGCCTGTAAAATTTTCTGACGAACGTGCTCCGCATACGGTTCTTGATATCCTACTCAAAGGAGGATACAGCCGAGCAGAGTTTAAGGGTGAAATCATGCGGCTGGAAGAACTTTTGGCTTATGATGAGACAATACTGAAACAGACCGATGTCTTTCTGTTGGTAGATCGTTCGGTGGTGTCTCATACCCCAGATGCCATAAGCCGGCTTACCGATTCGGTTGAGACGGCTTTCTACGAAGGCCATGGCGAGTGCTTGTTGCGCTTCTACCTTGCCTCGGGAGTGGAGTCGCATCATTTTTCCAATCGTTTCGAGGCCGACGGTATGACATTTGAAGAGCCAAACGATTTGATGTTCAACTTTAATAGCCCTATCGGCGCTTGTCCTGTGTGTGAAGGATTTGGAAAAGTGATAGGCATTGACGAAGATTTGGTGATACCGAATAAATCGCTTTCGGTCTACGACGATGCTGTCGTGTGCTGGAAAGGTGAGAAGATGAGCGAATGGAAAAAAGCACTGATAAGTGTGGCCGAGGCATCGCGGTTCCCCATACACCGGCCTTATTACCAGCTTACCGATGCCCAGAAATCTCTCCTCTGGAATGGAAATGCGATGTTCAAGGGTATTAACGATTTCTTCCACATGGTGGAAGAGAATCAGTATAAGATACAGTATCGGGTCATGCTGGCCCGTTACCGGGGCAAAACCACTTGCCCAGAGTGTCATGGCGGCCGGTTGAAGCCGCAGGCACAATATGTAAAGGTGGGGGGAAAGTCCATCTCCGAGCTGGTGGCCATGTCTATTGCAGAGTTGCGAAAGTTTTTTGGAAATCTCCACCTCGACGATTACGATGCAGCCGTGGCCAAGCGATTGCTCACCGAGATAAACAATCGTTTGGAATTCCTATCCGATGTGGGACTTGACTATCTCACTCTCAACCGTCTCTCCTCGACGCTTTCGGGTGGAGAGAGCCAGCGTATCAATCTGGCCACATCGCTGGGCAGCAGTCTGGTGGGCTCACTTTATATTCTCGATGAGCCGAGCATCGGCCTCCATTCGCGCGACACGGCGCTGCTCATTCAGGTCTTGCGACGCCTTCAACAGTTGGGTAATACCGTAATCATTGTTGAGCACGACGAAGACATCATACGGGCGGCCGATTATATTATCGATATTGGTCCGCAGGCAGGACGCCTGGGCGGAGAAGTGGTCTATCAGGGAACTTTTGACGGTCTTGAAAAGGCAGAGCGCAGCTATACTGCCAAGTACCTTACCGGGAAAGAATCTATCCCTGTTCCCGCACAGCGACGTTTGTGGCATAATTATATCGAGATAGAAGGTGCCGTGCACAATAACTTGAAAAATATTAATGTGCGCTTTCCTCTTTATGCCATGACAGTGGTGACCGGTGTAAGTGGCTCAGGAAAGTCATCTCTGGTGCGTGATGTCTTTTACCGCTCGCTGGCCCGCTGCTACAACGAAGAGGGTGAGATGCCGGGAACTTACGGGCGTTTGTCGGGCGACGTATCGTTGATGAAACACATCGAGTTTGTCGACCAGAATCCCATCGGCCACTCCTCCCGCTCCAATCCCGCCACCTATCTCAAAGCTTTCGACGAAATACGGAAGCTCTTTGCCGACCAGCAGGCTGCCAAGCAGATGGGGTTCCCGGCCGCCTATTTTTCATTCAATGTCGAGGGTGGCCGTTGTGAAGAATGCAAGGGCGATGGTACCATTACGGTCGAGATGCAGTTTATGGCCGACTTGGTGCTCCCTTGTGAGTCGTGCCATGGAAAACGTTTTAAACCCGATATTCTCGAAGTGGAATACCGGGGGAAGAATATAGCCGACGTCCTCGACATGACGGTCAACCAAGCCGTAGAGTTTTTTTCTGAAAATCCCGGTACGACCGAGAAGAAAATCGTGCGGAGGCTGAAACCTTTGCAAGATGTGGGCCTTGGCTATATTAAGATGGGGCAGACCTCCTCTACGCTATCGGGGGGTGAAAATCAGCGGGTGAAACTGGCCTATTTCCTGAGTAATGAAAAACAGGAACCGACGATTTTTGTCTTTGACGAACCGACAACGGGGCTGCACATTCACGACATCAAAACTTTGCTGGCCGCTTTCAATGCTTTGCTGGAGAAGGGCCATACCGTTGTCATTGTCGAGCACAACATGGAGGTTATCAAGAGTGCCGATTACGTTATCGACATGGGTCCTGAAGGAGGCGATGCCGGTGGGTATGTCGTGTGTTGTGGTACACCCGAGGAGGTGGCCCAGTGTGCTACTTCTTATACCGGACATTTTCTGCGGGAGAAACTGGGGTTTCCACCTCTGACATCGAAATAAGAGAAACAGAGAGGCTC
>CAJLYN010000215.1 GCA_905210875.1 uncultured Bacteroides sp.
CGACCCTCTGATTAACAGTCAGATGCTCTAACCGACTGAGCTACTGAAGAATAAATGATGTATGTTTCGATTCCGCACCCGGAATTTTTGTGGCTCTTCAGGTAGGACTTGAACCTACGACCCTCTGATTAACAGTCAGATGCTCTAACCGACTGAGCTACTGAAGAAGATAACATTCCTAAAAATGCAGGGCAAAAGTAATGTGTTATTTCCAATTATGCAATATATTTGTGGAAAAATTTCTCACTCTTTTCCGAAAACAACCCTCAAAGATATGCACAACGTTCTATTTTCAATCCGAAGTCTGGCCTTGACCTCAGCCCTGTTTCTCACGGGAAATCTCCTCTCGGCTCAAAACAACGACAAGACTTTTGACACAGCCAAAAGCATTTCGGTATTCAACTCGGTATTGAAAGAGCTCAATACGCTCTATGTCGACACCTTCGACCTCGACAATATGGTAGAGAAAGGCATCAACACCATGCTCTACACGCTCGACCCTTACACCACCTACATTCCCGAGACCGAGACCGAAGACTTCAAGTTCATGACCACGGGCGAATATGGAGGCATAGGCTCGCTCATTACCTACCGCGACAGCTTTACCTACATTGCCGAGCCTTACGAGGGACTACCCGCCCAGGTGTGCGGACTGAAAGCCGGCGACAAGATTCTGCGGGTCGACTCGGTATCGGCCGTGGGACTGCCGTCGGACAAGGTGAGCGAACGGCTTAAAGGCCCGGCCAACACCATCGTGCGCGTCGTCGTGGAACGCCCCGAGACGCTCGACACACTCACCTTCGACATCGTGCGCAAGAAAATCACCCTGCCGGCCGTGCCCTACTACGGTGTGCGCAACGGAGGGGTGGGCTATATCTACCTGCAAAGCTTCACCGACAAGGTAGCGGCCGAAGTGAAAGAGGCCTTCCTCGACCTGAAAAAGAACAGCCACATCTCCTCGCTCATACTCGACCTGCGGGGCAACCCCGGCGGTATTCTCGACGAGGCGCTGCAAATCATCAACTACTTCGTGCCCAAAGGCACCGAGATACTCTCGACCCGCGGCCGCATCAGCCAGTGGGACAAGACCTACAAGACCACCCAGAAACCTCTCGACGAGAAAATACCGCTGGTCGTTCTCATCAACGGTGAGTCGGCCTCGGCCTCGGAAATCGTGGCCGGTACGCTGCAAGACCTCGACCGCGCCGTCGTCGTGGGCGAACGCTCCTTCGGCAAGGGCCTCGTGCAGACCACCCGACCGATGCCCTACAACGGCATGATAAAAATCACCACCTCGAAATACTACATTCCCAGCGGCCGCTCGATACAGGCCATCGACTACTCCCACCGCAACGCCGCCGGACGTGCCGAACGCATTCCCGACAGCCTCACCACCGCCTATACCACCGCAGCCGGACGCATCGTGCGCGACGGCGGCGGCATCACCCCCGACGTGAAAGTGGAGCTGGAACAGATACCCAACATCGTGTACTACCTGGTCAACGACATGTACATCTTCCGCTACGCCACCCGCTTTGCCCAGCAACACGACACGATAGCTCCCATCGAGGCATTTGTCATAGACGACGATATATACAACGACTTCAAGGCGTATGTGCAGAGCCAGAACTTCACCTACGACCGCCGCTCCCAGAAGGTTCTCGACGAGTTGCGCAAATGGGCCGAGTTTGAAGGCTACCTCACCGACATCACCCCCGAAATCGACTCCCTGTCGAAGAAGTTGTCGCACAACCTCGACCACGACTTTGCCAACTTCCGCGACGAAATAGCCCAGCAGCTCGCCTTCGAAATCGTCAAGCGCTACTACTACCAGAAGGGAGAGATATGCGAGAGCCTCAAAGACGACCCCATCGTGAAACGGGCCCAGGAGATACTGCTCGACCCGCGGCAATACCGCACGATACTGCAACCCGAGAAGAGCGCGGCCGACCGTAAGGAGAAGAAGTCATGAGCGCGACAACACCGCTTCTCGACCCCTTCGGCTACTGTCCGCACTGCGGCTCGGCCCGGTTTGTCGATAACAACGCCCAGTCGAAGCGCTGCCTCGACTGCGGCCTCATCTACTACATCAACCCCAAGGCGGCGGTCGTGGCCCTCATCACCAACGACGAAGGCGACATCCTCGTGTGCCGCCGCGCCAAAGAGCCGGCCCGCGGCACGCTCGACCTGCCGGGCGGATTTACCGACCTCGACGAGACCGCCGAGGAGGCCGTGGCCCGCGAAGTGCGGGAAGAGACCACACTCACCGTCGTTGCCACACACTACCTCTTCTCCCTGCCCAACCGCTACACCTACGGCGGACTTACCGTGCCTACGATGGATCTCTTCTTTGAATGTCGCGTAGCTGACACCCGGGGGCTCGAAGCCCACGACGATGTGGCCGCCGCCCGGTTTATGAAACGCGACGAAATCGACCCCGCCGACTTCGGGCTGGCCTCGATACGCCGCGGCATCGCCCGTATTCTGGGGCGGGCGGCCGAGTAGCCTACCCGACACTTTTTCCCCTCACCGAAACCCCACCCGCAATAGCCCGATACCCGCCGCCACTCCCTGCGGAGAGAAAGGGTAGGAGAGGGGTACCCCGTACCCCTCCACATCGCTGCTCTGCAGCAGGCGGGAAGAGAGTCTTTCACACCCTTCGCCACGGGAGAGGCCGTCAACAAAAAATTTTCACCGGCTTGCCATTGCCCGAGCTTTTCACTACCTTTGTCTGCTCATCAAAACAAGAAATTCCGTGGCAAAAGAGATGGTCGAAACCCCGCTCATGAAGCAGTACATCGAGATGAAAGCCGTTCACCCCGATGCCATACTGCTGTTCAGGGTAGGAGACTTTTACGAAACCTTTTCCGACGACGCCATCACGACGTCGGAGATACTGGGCATCACCCTCACCCGGCGGGCCAACGGAGCCGCCCAGTATGTCGAGCTGGCAGGCTTTCCCCACCATGCTCTCGACACCTATCTGCCCAAACTGGTACGCGCCGGCAAGCGGGTCGCCATCTGCGAACAGCTCGAAGACCCGAAACTGGCCAAAAAGCTGGTCAAGCGCGGCATCACCGAGCTGGTAACCCCCGGCGTCTCCATCGACGACAACATACTCGACCATAAGGAAAACAACTTCCTGGCCGGCGTACACTTCGGCAAGAACGGGCAGTGCGGCGTGGCCTTCCTCGACATCTCCACCGGCGAATTCCTCACGGCCGAGGGCAACTACGACTACGTCGACAAGCTGCTTGGAAATTTCCATCCCAAAGAGATACTCTTCGAGCGCAGCCACCGCAAGCAGTTCGAGGAGCACTTCGGCAACCGCTACTTCACCTTCGAACTCGACGACTGGATATTCACCGAGGAGGCGGCCACCGAACGGCTGCTGCGCCACTTCGGCACCAAAAACCTCAAAGGTTTCGGCGTGCAGAATCTCAAACTGGGCATCGTCGCCTCGGGCGCGCTGCTGCACTACCTCGACATTACCCAGCACACCCACATCTCACACATACTCTCCCTGGCCCGCATCGAGGCCGACCGCTACGTGCGCCTCGACAAGTTTACCGTGCGCAGCCTCGAACTGCTCTCCACGATGAACGAAGGCGGCAAGAGCCTGCTCGACATCATCGACCGCACGGTGAGCCCCATGGGTGCGCGCCTGCTCAAACGGTGGATTACCTTCCCGCTGAAAGAGGTGGCCCCCATACGCGACCGTCAGGAGGTGGTAGAGTTTTTCTTCCGCCACCCCGAAGCCAAGGAACTCATCGACCGCCAGCTCGCGCTCATCGGCGACCTCGAACGCCTCATCTCCAAAGTGGCCGTGGGGCGCATCACCCCGCGTGAGACGGTGCAGCTGCGGGTGGCCCTGTCGGCCATAGAGCCGATACGCGACTG
>CAJLYN010000216.1 GCA_905210875.1 uncultured Bacteroides sp.
TGTTAAGGAATTATGTTTTTAAAGATGGGGATTAAGCGTTCTGGTAAAGATAACGTTTGATACTGCGTTTGGGGGTCTTCTCAAATTCTTCGTAGTAGAGTTTGATTTTGGCAATTTGACTGTATCCAGGCAAGATTTTGTTGACTGTTATGCGGTTTTCTTCCATGATTTCTTCGATTTTCTTGGATAAACCTTGTCTTTCGGCATTTTCAAGGTCGGGATATATGAGAGCTACCAGTTTCCCCTCTTGCTCAATGACAATCGACTCGTTGACATAGGGCAGGTTGTTGATGCGGGCTTCGATTTCTTCGGGATAAATATTCTGTCCCGAAGGTCCCAGAATCATGCTTTTGCTACGGCCTTTAAGGTAGATATAATTGTCTTCGTCGAGAATAGCCAGGTCGCCGGTATTGAGCCAACCCTCTTTCAAGACGGCGTCGGTGGCTTCTTGATTTTTGTAATATCCCAGCATGACACTGTCACCCTTGACATGAAGTTCGCCCACGATGTGCAATGGATCGGCCGATTCAATGCGGGCTTCGGTGCGGTCTATCACTTTTCCGCACGAGCCTACACGAGCCTTTTGCCACGGAGAGTAGGAGATGAGCGGAGCACATTCGGTCATGCCGTAACCGATGGTGTAGGGAAAGCCTATTTTGTGCAGGAAGAGCTCTATTTCGTGATTGAGAGCAGCTCCGCCGATGATAATCTCTTCCATGTTTCCACCAAAAGCCTCTTCGAGTTTGGCCTTGATTTGCTGTTGCAGTTGGGTGTTGACAAATGGTATTTTCATCAGCACCTGCATGAGAGGCTTTTCAAGCATGGGGAATACTTGTCCGCGAATTACTTTTTCGATGATAAGGGGTACGGTGATGACGACACGCGGTTTTACCTCGGCAAAGGCGTCCATGATGATTTTGGGAGAAGGCATACGGGTCAGAAAATGTATGTGGCACCCTTTGGCAAAGCAGTTGCATAGCTCGACCATGAGTCCGTA
Source organism: uncultured Bacteroides sp. (assembly GCA_905210875.1). Classification (GTDB taxonomy): domain Bacteria; phylum Bacteroidota; class Bacteroidia; order Bacteroidales; family UBA11471; genus Caccoplasma. The sequence continues at coordinate 998 of CAJLYN010000216.1, forward strand.
CATGTGGGCCATGGGAAGCATCGACACAACTCGGTCGCCGGCATGGAGATAGGTCATGTTTTCGTAGCAGAATTTCAGGTTGGTCCACAGGCTGCGGTAGGGCAGCATCACTCCTTTTGAAAATCCGGTTGAGCCCGAGGTATAGTTGATGAGTGCCAGCTCTTCGGGTTCATCCTTGTGATAGCAAACGTCTTCTTTGCGGAATCGTTCGGGATATTTATCGCCGAAATATTGGTTGAGATGTTCCCGGGCATTGGTGAGTTTGGAGCTTTTACTATGTAGCACAGAAAAGTCGTTGATGAGAATAATACCCGTAAGATGAGGCATTCTGTTTTTGTCGATGTTTTCATATACAATGTCACCTACAAACAGAAGTTTTGACTCGGAATGGTTGACGATGTGATGTATGTTATCGGGTTTGAACTCGTGGAGTATGGGTACTACCACAGCACCATAGGTAAGCGTGGCAAAGAAAGCAACGGCCCAGTGCGACGAGTTGCGCCCGCAGATGGCTATCTTGTCGCCTTTCTTTACTCCGGCCGCCTCCATGAGGATGTGCATTTTTTCTATCTTGCGGGCGATGTCCTTGTAGCTGTATGATACGCCTTTAAAATCGCTCAATGCCGCCAGTTCCCAATTTTCGCGAATGGAGTTTTCGATATATGCGTTGAAACTTTTTTCCATGTCGTGTTAGATTTAGGTTTTAGATGAGTTGTAGTTGTTTGATATAATGTATATACTTTTCGTTGGTTATATCGAATTTGCGGTCGATGTAGTGCACATAATCTTCGAAATAGTCGCTGGCAATGTCGGCTACTATATCTTCACCGGGCAGATGGTTGGCGGTGAGCAGTTGCTCGATTTTATGCCGGAACCAAGTTACCGTTTCACACTTCTTTTCCCACATGTCCGATTTCTCTTGTTCCCATTCATGTCCGTTGCGGACGATGAGATAACAGGTCGCATAAAAGGATTCTATGTCGGGAAATATGCCTTTAAATGATTGTAAAACAATCTCTTCTTTTTCTTTAAGAGCAATCTCAGTTGGTGTCATCTTATATTTTTTATGTCGGAGAAACTGCACAAATATAGGCTATTTTGTGCAATGACAAGATGTGAGACAGTTTTTTTCGGTTCAGTCTCTGTATAGAAACCGCCCCAAACACTGATAATGTTTTATGGATAAATAATTTATGACAGTTTGCAAATTTATCTGTATATACAATAAAGAACAATAATGAGGCATTTTAGAGCAAAACTTGTCGAAAGGATTTCTCTTCGCATTCTTTTATGAGTTTTTTTTGCTTAAAAATAAAGAAACAGCTATCTTAGCAACTTTAATTGAATACAAGAAAAATGGCGAAAGAAGAGGCCCATCTTGTCATAATGGCTGGGGGAATAGGCAGTCGTTTCTGGCCGATGAGTACCCCAGATGTCCCCAAACAGTTTATAGATATAATCGGTTGTGGGCGTACACTCATACAACTTACTGTCGATAGGTTTTCGTCGGTTGTGCAGCCCGAAAACATATGGGTGGTAACCTCAAAAAAGTATAAACGACTGGTAGAAGAGCAGTTGCCCGATATTCCCTCATCGAATATTTTACTTGAACCTTGTATGCGCAATACGGCCCCATGCATAGCTTATGCCGGGTGGAAGATAAAATCGAGAAATCCACGGGCGGCGATTGTTGTTACGCCGTCGGATCATGTGGTAACCAATCTGCCGGAGTTCCGGCGGGTCATAAACCGTTCACTGGATTTTGTGACCAATAATGATGCCATACTCACATTGGGTATGAAACCCACACGTCCTGAGACCGGCTATGGTTATATCGCGGAGTGTACCGAAAATCCTTGCAACAGAGAAATCTGTCGAGTAGAGTCGTTCCGAGAAAAACCCTCTCTCGAAGTGGCCCGGCAGTATGTGGCCGATGGTCATTATTATTGGAATTCGGGGCTCTTCTTATGGAGTGCCGCCACGCTCGAAAAGGCATTCAGAGACTATTGCCCGTCCATAGCCGGGATATTCGATGGGCTGGTCCCTGCATTCTATACCGCAGACGAACAAGTTGCAGTCGATGAAAATTTCCCCTTGTGCGAGAACATATCGGTCGACTATGCCATCATGGAAAAAGCCTCCAACATATATGTATTCCCGGCCGACTTCGGGTGGTCCGATTTGGGAACATGGGGGTCGCTTCACACTCTGTTGCCTCGCGATAAGAACGACAATGCCTGTGTAGGCGATGCCGTTAAGATGTTCGATACCCGACACTGCATCGTGCATGTCCCATCGGGAAAACGGGTTGTCGTGCAAGGTCTCGACGGATATATTGTAGCCGAGAAAGACGGCACCCTGTTGATATGTCGTCTCGATGATGAGCAACATATAAAAGAGTATTCAAAAAGCATGAATTGAAAATTATATTTAGGAATGGGAGAGAAAAGAAAAAAAGTTTTTGTATCGGGCTGTTACGATATGCTGCATAGCGGCCATGTCGCTTTCTTTGAAGAAGCAGCTTCGCATGGCGACCTCTATGTGGGTATTGGCTCCGATAAGACAATCTATGAGTTGAAGGCCCGAAAGACCATCAATACCGAGGCAGAACGTCTCTATATGGTCAAGGCCCTTCGTGTGGTAAAAGATGCGTGGATAAATAGCGGTAGCGGATTGCTCGATTTTGAGAAAGAGTTAAGAGCATTGAAACCCGATATCTTCTTTGTCAATTCCGATGGGGCTACACCTTTGAAAGAGAAATTGTGCAAGGTGTTGGGTATCGAATATATGGTAAGCAAGCGCATACCTCACGGGAATCTGCCTGCACGATCTACAACGATGTTACGTCGGGAATGTCGCATTCCGTATCGAATCGACTTGGCGGGAGGTTGG
>CAJLYN010000217.1 GCA_905210875.1 uncultured Bacteroides sp.
AATTGGAGTGATTGTTTCTGATATATCCAATAAGTTTTTTGCCGACATAGCGCGGTGTATAGAAGACAAAGCTTTTAAGTATAGATATACCGTACTTTTTGGAAGTACCGATGAGAGTGCTAAGAAATTAGAAAATCTCATTGCTGTTTTTCTTGACAAGGGTGTTGATGGCCTGATTATTGTTCCGTGTGATGGCGCCGACGAAGCTATTCGTATGGTAGCTGAGCAAGGCCTACCAGTCGTATTGCTCGACCGCGAAGTGTCGAATGCAGATTTCAATAGTGTGATACTGAATAATGTAAGAGCAGGAGTCCAAGCCACTGAGTACCTGCTCTCACAGGGTTGTCGACGGATAGAGATGATTTCCTATACGATGCGTGTAAGTAATATATGTGAACGAGAGGAGGGGTATCGTTTGGCTTTGGAGAAAGCAGGGTTGGAGGGTGAATCTGCCATTCATAGATTGCGTTTTGGTAAATTGGACCGAATGAAAGACATCATTCAATCGGCCAAAGATCGTGCGGTCGACGGCTTGATTTTTGCAACCAATACATTATCAATATCAGGTTTGAAAGAGATTACTCATAGTGGGCTGCGTATCCCGGAGGACTTCTGGGTGTCGACTTTTGACAGTAATGAAGCCTTTGAGATTAATAACACCGATATTGCCTATGTAAAACAGCCTATAGAACAATTTGGAACAGAGGCCATAGATTTGCTGATTAAGTTGATATTGCAGAAAAATAAACCTTTGATTCATACTCGTATTATACTTTCTCCCGAATTGGTGATTAATCATAAAGTTCCCATAGCGACTTCTTATGAAATAAAATCTTGAAAAGCATATAAACCTAATATCAGATAACCATGAAAAAAACAGATTTAAAAGGTATTATTGTCCCTATGATTACCCCCTTAAAAGGGAATGATGAACTTGATTATGAAGGTACGGTACGTCTCGTCGAGCATATAATAGCAGGTGGCGTACATGCACTTTTCCTGTTAGGGACAACCGGCGAAGCTCAAAGTCTTACCTATCATTTGCGGTATGAGTTTGTAGAACGGGTTTGTAAACAGGTGGCAGGCCGGATTCCTATATTGGTGGGAGTGACGGATACTTCGCTTGATGAAAGTGTAAAATTGGCCTCTCATGCAGCGAATTGTGGGGCAGTGGGTGTAGTGGCGGCTCCCCCATATTATTTCGCTCCCGCGCAACAAGAGTTGATAGAATATTATACGGCGTTGGCCGATAAATTACCATTGCCACTGTATCTTTACAATATGCCGTCGCATGTGAAAGTTTTCCTCGAACCGCAAACCGTGAAGACTTTGGCCGATCATTCAAACATTGTCGGTCTTAAAGACAGCTCGGCAAACATGACCTATTTTCAGACCTTACTTTATCATTTGGGGCGGCGTGACGACTTTTCTCTCTATGTCGGTCCCGAAGAGTTGACGGGCGAAAGTGTTCTCATGGGGGCTGCTGGTGGGGTTAATGGCGGTGCGAATATTTTTCCGGAACTTTATGTCGGAATGTACAATGCTGCATGCAATCTCGATATTGAGCATTTGAGAGAGTTGCAACGTCGCATCATGCAGATAAGCACCACTATATATACTGTCGGAAAATATGGGTCGAGCTATTTGAAAGGCCTGAAATGTGCCTTATCCTTGATTGGCATTTGTAATGATTACCTGTCTTATCCTTATCAAAGATTTCATCTTCAAGAACGAGAGCGCATACGCCAGGCTCTTGAGGCATTGGGCGTGACCTGCCGGGAATAGACATATAAAAGAGAATTCATCATAACTTGCTAGAAATGGAGATTACAATACTCGATTACATCGTATTCTTTGTCTTTGTAGGAGGTGTGGCCTTGTTTGGTTGCTCATTCTATTTCCGCACTCGTAATGATGCAGCGGCATTCACGGCCGCTAAAGGAACCTTGCCTACATGGGTGGTGGGAATGTCTATTTTTGCCACCTTTGTCAGCAGCATCAGTTTCCTGGGGTTGCCCGGCGATGCTTATAAAGGAAATTGGAATCCTTTTGTGTTCAGCCTCTCGATACCGGTTGCTACCTATTTGGCAGCTAAGGTTTTTATTCCCCTCTATCGAAGTATCAACAGTGTGTCGGCTTATCATTATCTCGAACAGCGTTTTGGATATTGGGCTCGTTGTTATGTGGCTGTTTGCTACTTACTTACCCAGTTGGCAAGAGTGGGGTCGATACTTTTGTTGTTGGCATTACCGTTGAATACGATGTTCGGTTGGGATATTTCAACCATCATTGTTTGGACAGGTATCGTTACGCTGGTCTATACCCTTCTGGGGGGAATTGCCGCCGTGGTTTGGACCGATGCCGTGCAGGGTATTATTCTTATTGTTGGTGCCATAGCTTGTGCGGTCATCCTTACCTTTACAATGCCCGAGGGGCCGGGGCAACTTTTTGAAATTGCCTCGGAGCATGGAAAATTCAGTTTAGGAAGTTTTAGTGCCAGTCTGACTGAACCTACTTTCTGGGTGGTGCTGATATATGGACTATTTGTCAATATGCAAAATTATGGCATTGACCAGAATTATGTGCAACGTTACATGACGACGAAATCTCTGGGTGAAGCGGTGAAGTCGACCATGTTTGGAGGCTTGCTCTACATTCCCGTTTCGCTCGTTTTTGTGTACATCGGGACGGCACTTTTTTCTTATTATACGGCTCAACCCGATTTGTTGCCGGCCGGTACGCCTGCCGATCAGGTATTTCCCTATTTTATCGTGCATGGGCTGCCTACGGGGCTTACAGGGCTTGTGATTGCTTCGCTTTTCTCTGCTGGAATGTCGACCATAGCCACGAGCATCAACTCTTCGGCAACCATAGTCCTGACCGATTTTGCCCGTCGTCTATCCAAAAAGGAACTTACCGAGAAGAAAAAAATGGGCGTTCTTTATGGAACATCGTTTGTCGTAGGAGCTTTGGGAATTGTGGTCGGTTTGCTGATGATGAGCATCGATGGCGTCCTTGATGCCTGGTGGAAACTCTCATCGATATTCAGTGGCGGTATGCTTGGTCTTTTCCTGCTAGGATTGGTGTGCAAGACAGTACGACGCACCCATGCTGTTGTGGCTGTCATCTTGGGTCTCCTCACGATTGCCTGGATGAGCCTGTCTCCACTTATTAACGAAGGTTCGCCGTTCTATTGCCTGCATAGTCCGTTGCATACTTATCTTACCATAGTATTTGGTACAACGGTCATTTTCCTTACGGGATTTTTGTTGACAAAATTGTCTTCGTTAAAAGGTAAAAACAAATAAATCCTAATCCTTCGCCATATAGGAAGCGAGCGAATGCTTCCTAATTTACTGTATGTATTGAAAAAGGCGCAGCCGCTTTAAACGGCTGCGCCTTTTCATGGTTAAATATTTAAGGGGAAAGAAGATTCCTTCTCTCCCATAAATGAACTGTCTTGTTTTAAGTCTTATATCAACTTGTTTTGCTTGCTTATATGCGAATCAACACGTAGAATGTCTCCTTGTAAAGGTAGAAATGAACAAAGCTAATTGCGTCCGACGTGTAAGTTCGGCGAAAGCACTTTTATTGCGTATCGATTTGATTATTCTCCAATCTCTTTCAGAATTTCTCCGATGGCGGCGTCAAAATCCTGAATCAGTTTTTTATAATAAGCTTTAACGAGTTTGGGAGAATCTTTTCCATCGGTTCGGTTGGCGCGACGGATATATTCATCTTGAGTATCGAGAAGCCGGTTAATCAAAGACTCGCATTTTTCTGTGGGCATC
>CAJLYN010000218.1 GCA_905210875.1 uncultured Bacteroides sp.
CAGGGAAAGGTAATGACCAATCAAAATATAAAGCAAATTCTTCGTTGTTTCAATGATGAATGTGATATACTTATTAGTAAAGTGAAGTTCAATAATATTTCAGCTTTTGTGGAAAAGATACAAAAATCGTATGATGCTCTAAATAAGATGAATTCAAAAAATGCTGTGTCTATTTCTCAAGAGTATCTTGATTTAAAAATACAAGAATTGAAATTAGCTTATGAGTATGCACAGAAGAAACAAGAAGAAAAAGAGGAGCAACGTAGGATACGTGAACAAATGAGAGAAGAGGCTCGCTTACAAAAAGAAATAGAAGAAGCCAGAAAAGATATCGAAAAAGAACAAAAACACTATAGTAATGCACTCATAAAGATTTGCAAACAATTAGAATCGTGTGATGAAATTGAGAAAAATGTTTTATTAGAAAAAAAAGATGATATAGAAAAGCATCTTGCAGACTTGGATAAAGCAATAAAAGATATTGATTATAGAGAGGCAAATAAAAGGGCTGGTTATGTATATATTATTTCTAATATAGGGTCTTTCGGAGAAAACGTATACAAGATTGGTATGACACGTCGTCTTGATCCTATGGAGCGAGTTGACGAATTAGGAGATGCATCTGTTCCATTTAAATTTGATGTACATGCAATGATATTTTCTGATGATGCTCCGGCCTTAGAGACGGCGCTTCATCATGCATTTGCAAATAAAAAAGTAAATATGATAAATGGAAGAAGAGAATTTTTTTATGTGACAATAGACGAAATAGAAGAAGTTGTAAAAGCAAATTATGATAAATCTGTTGAGTTTATGCGAGTGCCACAAGCAGAGCAATATAGAGAATCTCAAAAAATGCATAGTCAATTAAATATAAGATAAGAGCCTTTGGACATTTTATATTAAGGATAAAACAATATGGTACAACTGTTGCTTAGAAATTGTACTATCAATAATTGTTATTTATGGAAGAACCACAACTCAACGAACACAACAAGCAGGAATATCCCCCCATGCACACGGCCGAGCATATCTTGAACCGCACGATGGTCGAGATGTTCGGTTGCCCGCGTTCACGCAACGCACACATCGAGCGCAAGAAGAGCAAGTGCGACTATGAATTGCCCGAGGAGCCTACGGCCGAGCAGTTGGCCGCTGTCGAGGCAAAAGTAAACGAGGTTATTGCCCGGGCCCTGCCGGTTACGGTGGAGTTTGTGGCGCGAGCCGAAGTCCCTGCCGAGGTCGATGTCTCGAAGTTGCCCGACGACGTGAGCGAGACGTTGCGTCTGGTGCGGGTGGGCGACTACGATGTGTGTGCCTGCATCGGTGCGCATGTGGCCAATACGTCGGAGATAGGTGTTTTCAGAATCATCAGCCACGACTATGAGCCCGGCCGTCTGCGCCTGCGTTTCAAGTTGCAGGCTCCCGATGCTAAGTGAGCAGCGCGTTTCTCGCATACGTTCTTGCCCTTGCCGGCAGGTGAGGAGGTAGATAAAACGAAGAGCCGCAGGTCAATCGACCTGCGGCTCTTCGTTTCTGGAAGGACGGACGCTGTGGCGCCGTCGCTGCTGTTATCGGTTGGCGCGTTTACGTTCGGTCTCGTCGAGAATGATTTTACGTATGCGCAGGTGGTGCGGAGTTACTTCGAGGTACTCGTCTTCCTTGATGTATTCGAGCGATTCTTCGAGGCTCATCACAATGGGCGGAATGATGCGCGCCTTTTCGTCGGCACCCGAAGCACGCATGTTGGTGAGCTTTTTCGATTTGGTAACGTTGACTACGATGTCGCCCTCTTTGGCGTTCTCGCCTACTACCTGTCCGGCATAAACCTCTTCCTGCGGGAAGATGAAGAAGCGGCCGCGGTCTTGCAGTTTATCAAGAGCATAGGCGTAGGCGGTACCCGATTCCATGGCAATGAGCGAACCGTTGGTACGACGTTCGATATCGCCTTTCCACGGCTGGTATTCGAGGAATCGGTGAGCCATGATGGCTTCGCCGGCCGATGCGGTGAGTACGTTGTTGCGCAGACCGATGATACCGCGCGAGGGAATCGAAAATTCGAGGTGTATGCGGTCGCCCTGGGTGTCCATCGAGAGCAGGTCGCCTTTACGACGGGTTACCATATCAATCATTTTGCTGGCATACTCTTCGGGCACGTTGATGGTGAGTTGTTCTACCGGCTCGCATTTCACACCGTCGATTTCCTTGACGATGACCTGCGGCTGGCCCACTTGCAACTCGTAGCCTTCGCGGCGCATCGTCTCGATAAGAATGGAGAGGTGCAGCACGCCGCGTCCATAGACATTCCATACACCATCTTCGGGGGCTTTCTCTACGCGCAGGGCAAGGTTGCGTTCCAACTCCTTTTCAAGACGTTCGGCAATGTGGCGTGAGGTGACATATTTTCCGTCGCGGCCGAAGAAGGGGGAGTCGTTGTTGGTGAAGGTCATCGACATGGTGGGTTCGTCGATGGCGATACGGGGCAGAGGTTCGGGGGCATTGACATCGGCAATAGTGTCGCCTATCTCAAAATCTTCGATACCTACCAAAGCACATATCTCGCCCGAAGCGGCGCTTTCGACACGGGTGCGGCCCATGCCTTCGAAGACGTGCAGCTCCTTGATGCGTTGTTTTACGGTCGAGCCGTCGCGCTTGCACAGCACGATGTCCTGACCTTCGCGCAGTTCACCGCGGTGTATGCGGCCTATGGCGATACGGCCTACATACGACGAGAAGTCGAGCGAGGTGATAAGCATCTGCGAGGGACCTTCGATGTATTCGGGGGCAGGTATGTGTTCGATGATGGTGTCGAGCAGTACCGATATGTTGTCGGTAGGTTTGCGCCAGTCGGTCGACATCCAGTTCTGCTTGGCCGAGCCGTAGATGGTAGGGAAGTCGAGTTGCTCTTCGGTGGCGTTGAGGTTGAACATCAATTCGAAAACCATCTCCTGGACCTCATCGGGGCGACAGTTTTGCTTGTCGACCTTGTTGATGACCACGATGGGTTTCAATCCCATCTGAATGGCTTTTTGCAGTACGAATCGGGTTTGAGGCATGGGACCCTCGAAGGCGTCGACCAGCAGCAGGCAGCCGTCGGCCATGTTGAGTACGCGTTCCACCTCGCCGCCGAAATCGGCGTGGCCCGGGGTGTCGATAATGTTTATCTTACAATCCTTGTAACGTATCGAAACGTTTTTCGAGAGAATCGTTATGCCGCGTTCCCGTTCGAGGTCGTTGTTGTCGAGAATGAGTTCTCCTGTGTTTTGGTTGTCGCGGAAAAGGCGGCCGGCCATCAGCATCTTGTCGACGAGGGTGGTTTTGCCATGGTCGACGTGGGCAATGATGGCGATGTTCCGAATGTTTTGTCTTTGCATACCTTAAAAAATTTTCCGGCGCAAAGGTACGACAAAAAACGCGATAATTTATACGCCCGAGAGGTTTAATTGCTCTTTTTCAAAGCCGAAAGAGGCAAATTTTTTCATTTTCAGGGGAGAAATGAGGAAAAATACCGGCCAAAACGTTTGCCGGTCGGAAATATTTGTCTACCTTTGCGGTCTCAAAACATTTCATTCATATATAAAACAGTAAAAAAGATGTATTTAACGTCAGAGAAAAAAAAGGAAATCTTTGAGAAGTACGGAAAGAACAATACTGATACTGGTTCTCCCGAGTCCCAGATTGCATTATTTTCCTATCGTATCTCTCATTTGACTGAGCACCTCAAGTCAAATCACAAAGATTATACGACCGAAAGAGCCCTGAAAATGCTGGTAGGTAAACGT
>CAJLYN010000219.1 GCA_905210875.1 uncultured Bacteroides sp.
GGCCGTTGCCGTGGGCAAGCCGCAGGGCATTGATGAGCATATAGGTCTTTTTGTTGTTGAGAATGTCGCCGCCGATGTTCTTCCCGAAGAGGCGGGCATCGCCATACACGTCGAGGTAGTCGTCGCGCAGTTGGAAGGCCAGCCCCATGTTTTCGCCGAATCGGTATATCGCCTCGGCGTCGGCCGTCTCGGCGCCGGCAATGAGGGCACCAGTTTTCAGGGCGCAACCCAGCAGCACGGCGGTTTTCAGGCGTATCATTTCGATGTATTCCTCCTCTCGTACGTCGGTGCGCGACTCAAATTCCATGTCGTATTGCTGGCCTTCGCATATTTCCAGTGCCGTTTTCAGAAACACGTCGCTCACTGCCTGACGGCTCTCGGCCGGCGACTTCATGATGTACATGAAGGCCATGATTTGCATGGCGTCGCCCGAGAGAATGGCGGTATTCTCGTCCCACTTCACATGCACGGTAGGCTTGCCGCGCCGCATGTCGGCCTTGTCCATTACATCGTCGTGCAGCAGGGTGAAGTTGTGGAATATCTCGATGCCCAGTGCTGCGTCGATGGCTTGGCAGTAGTCGCCGCCGAAGAGGTCGCACGACAGGAGTGCCAGCACGGGGCGTATGCGTTTTCCGCCCAGCGACAGCTCATACCGTATGGGATTGTAAAGCTCGGCCGGAGCCTCGGGATAAGCGACGGCCTCGATGGCTTTCTGTATGATAGAAATGAATTGTTCGGTCGAATACATATGAAAATAGAATATAAATATTTCCCAAAAGTACGTCATTTCTTTGGCATTTTTCCGAAAAGGAGAGAAAAAAACGGGGCGAAAAACATTTCGGGCATACTTCGCAGGCGTTTTTCCCGTTATACGGTAAAGAATGTGTATCTTTGAGCGCGCTATGAAATACCCGACACACCTCTTCCGTTGGCGGGCGGCCCTCCTCGGTGTCGGCCTGCTGGTTGCCGTCTGTGCGCAGGCACAGGAGGGGAAGAGTTCGTTCGACGTGCTCAACCTGCCGGTCTCTTCGCACATCAATGCCTTGGGCGGAAACAATATTTCCATCGTCGAAGAAGACATCACGGTAATGTATCACAACCCCGCCCTGGTAGGGCAGGAGATGAGCATGCAGATGGCGGCCAACTACATGCGCTATGTGGCCGGCATCAATCTCGGCGGCGTGTCGTATGCCCAGGCGGCCCGGGCTCATGGCACGTGGGCTGTCGGTTTGCAGTATGCCGGTTACGGAACGATGAAGCAGACCGATGCCACGGGTGTGCTCACCGGCACCTTCAATCCCAAGGACATCATGTTCAGCGGTCTGTATGCCCACGACATCACCTCTTCGCTGCGCGGTGGCATACATGCCAAGATGCTCTACTCCTCTTACGAAAGTTACACGGCCTTGGCGATGTTTGTCGATTTGGGTCTGAATTATTACAATGTGGATAAGGATCTTTCGCTCTCGCTGGTGGTAAAGAATCTGGGCGGACAGCTGAAAAAGTATGACACCGAAAACATTGCCATGCCTTGGGATATACAGCTCGGTTTCTCCAAAACGCTCAACAATGTGCCGTTCAGGCTGTCGATAACGGCGCAGCATCTCACCCGCTGGCATCTGCCTTTTGAGAAGGTAGGCGACACGGGCGAACTGGAAGTGAAAGACTCTTTTGCCTCCAACCTTTTCCGCCATCTGGTCTTTGGTGTCGATTACATACCCAGCCGCAACTTCTATCTGGCCATAGGGTATGACTACAAGCGCAAGAGCGACATGGCCTCGGCTGGCCGCCGCATCTTGTCGGGTTTCACGGCCGGAGCCGGAATCCGCGTGAAGATGTTCGGTTTCGGAGTCTCGATGGCGCAGCACCATGCCAACGGGTTTACCTTCATGACCAACATCACGGCCGATATATCGCAATTTCTCCATCGCTGATAGAATCTAAAAATAAGATAGTAGTATGTCTCCTCGTAAAATCGTTATCGCCATAGACGGGTATGCCTCCTGCGGGAAAAGCACCATGGCCAAGGAACTGGCCCGTAAGATAGGCTATATATATATCGATAGCGGTGCCATGTATCGCGCCGTTGCGTTGTATTGCATCGAGCAGGGCCTTTTCGAAGGCAACCGGCTCGACGTCGAGGCCCTGCAGCGGCACATCGACGACATCGACATCACGTTTGTGCTGAACCCCGAGACCGGGCGTCCCGAGACCTTTCTCAACGGCCGGAACGTCGAGCGCGACATTCGCGGCATGGCCGTTTCCGACAAGGTGAGCTACGTCGCTGCCGTCGGGTTTGTCCGCCGCAAACTGGTCGCCTTGCAGCAGGCCATGGGTCGGGGAAAAGGCATCGTCATGGACGGTCGCGACATCGGCACCGTCGTTTTCCCCGATGCCGAGTTGAAGATATTCCTCACCGCTTCGCCCGAGGTGCGTGCCCGGCGTCGTGTCGATGACCTCCGGGCCAAAGGCCAGGAGGTATCCTACGATGAGGTGCTGCACAATGTCAGAGAGCGCGACCGCATCGACGAGACCCGTGAGGTCGACCCCTTGCGGAAGGCCGACGATGCCCTTCTCCTCGACAACTCCACCCTCACCCTCGAACAGCAGGACCAGTGGCTCATGCAACAATACCGCCGCGTAGCCGGCCTCGACCCCCAATAGCTATGGCACGCATTGAGATAGACAAGAATTCGGGATTCTGCTTCGGGGTGGTCAATGCCATACGCAAGGCCGAAGAGGAGTTGGAAAAGAGCGGGCGGCTCTATTGCCTCGGCGATATTGTCCACAACAACAGCGAAGTGACCCGCCTGCAAGAAAAAGGCCTTATCACCATCGACCATGATACCTTTGCCCGGCTGCACGACGTGAAAGTGCTCCTGCGTGCCCACGGCGAACCGCCCGAGACCTATCGCATAGCCCGCGAAAACCGCATAGAGATTATCGATGCCACCTGCCCGGTGGTGTTGCAGTTGCAGCGCAAAATCAAGCAGTCCTACGAGCAGAGCGACCCCGAGCGGGAACAGATTGTTATTTACGGCAAGCGTGGACATGCCGAGGTAAACGGCCTTGTGGGGCAGACCGACGGTCACGCCGTCGTCGTAGAGGGGGTAGAAGATTTCGACCGCCTCGATTTTACAAAGAAGATAAAACTTTACTCCCAGACCACCAAGTCGGTCGAGGGACTTCAATCCGTTGTCGAAGAGATTACCCGACGCAGTGGCGGCGAGCCTCCCGAGTATCACGACACCATCTGCCGGCAGGTGGCCAATCGCATACCCAATATTCGCAATTTTGCCCACCAACATGACCTGATACTTTTTGTCTGCGGGCGGAAGTCCTCCAATGGAAAAGTCCTGTATGAAGAGTGTCGGAAAGAAAATCCCAACACCCACATGGTGAGCGATGTCTCCGAGATAGATGCCGCCTGGCTTGCCGGACGCGATAGTATCGGTATATGCGGTGCCACATCGACCCCGAAGTGGCTGATGGAAGAGGTGGCCCGCTATGTATCGGATAGCCTTGGCGAGGCTGAGTAAGACAGAGAATAAGAAAAATCATCAAGCGGAGCCGACACAATTGTCGGCTCCGCTTGGTTTATATAATCGATGAAAGGTGGGGGCAAAAGCTATAAAAAATGAATGTCTCCATTTTTTTATATGCCCATTGTAAAAAAATCGGCTCAAGAGCAGAAAAAATCTGAAGAAATTTTCCGGGCTGATGCCGAGAATTGCACCGAAATGAGAAACATTTTTCGCACCCCGGGGAAAGGGGATAAGGA
>CAJLYN010000220.1 GCA_905210875.1 uncultured Bacteroides sp.
CGACACAATACCTTGCAATTATTTGATTACCAAATAGTTGCGAGGTATTTGATTTTTCGGCCGGGACAAAAACGGGACGGCTTTTTCTCAATATTCGCTCTCTTTTAAGGCGGAACGATCATGTTTAAGGCTGGAACTCTCTTTGACCTCCCCGGCGGGTGGGGCAGATGGCGTCTGTATCGTTCGGTCTTGCTTTTTACCCTGTCTCTTTTGAAAATCCTTATTTGGCAGAAGCGGTGTTACAATACCCTGCTGCTCCAGAAACAGCTATTTGTTTTTGTTTGAGATTTTTAGCTTTAAAATAAAAGTCGTTTTTTAATAAAATGTATCGACGGTGTCCGGCCGGAGAAAAACGCTATATTCGCACCCGGAATCCCGGCTGGATAAACTTTTTATTATTGAGACAGAGTGCTTTCTGTAAAGGACGGCAAACAATCGCTCTCTCTTGTATGCACTCGTTTCATTCGAACAATCGGTTCCAGGCCTTGTTCTATCGGAACCCTCTGGAGCCAAAAGTAATCGCAGCCAGTAAAAAATAGTGCCTATGAAACTGATTATGAGCGACCGCCCCCTTGATGTGGCCATAACCGACCCGGCCGAAGTGAAGTATGTCGACTTGTCGTCGCTGAAAATAGCCAACTGTACGGGCTGTTTCGGCTGTTGGACACGCACCCCGGGCCGTTGTGTCATACGCGACGACGCTACCCGGGTCTATCCCCTTATTGCCGCAAGTGATACGCTGCTCTATGTGAGTCGGGTCAAGTATGGCAGTTACGACACCGTGATGAAAACAATGCTCGAACGCGCCATTCCCGTGCAGCAGGCCTTTATCCGCATCGTTCACGGCGAGACCCACCATGTGCAGCGGGCTGTTGTGCCCAAAGAGGCCACGATTGTCGCCTACGGCGATATTCACCCCGAAGAGAAAGAGATATTCCAACAACTGGTGGCCCGGAATGCCCACAACATGAGTTTCAAGAGTTACCGCATACTTTTTGTCTCTGAACACGCACTGTCCGAAACAGTTGCCAATATCGTAAGGTCATGGGAAAAATAATCATATTGAACGGAAGTCCGCGCGCTCCGAAATCAAACTCGAAACGCTACGCCGAAATTTTTGCCCGACATAGCCGGTCGGTTACCCAGTATGCCCACATAACGAAAAACAACCATCGGGAGCTGGCATCGAAAATGAGCGACTTTACCGACGTGCTGTTTGTCGTTCCGCTCTATGCCGATGCCCTGCCCGTGGGCTTTCTCAACTTTCTCAAAACTCTCGAAGAGAATCCTCCCCGGCACAAGTCCGTCGTGTCACTGCTCATCAACTGCGGTTTTCTCGAATACCGGCAGAACGATATCGCCGTGAAGATGCTTCAATACTTCTGTCGGCAGAACGGCTACCGCATGGGCTCGGTGTTGCGACTGGGAAGCGGAGAGGCTATCCTTGCTACCCCGTTCAAGTATGTAGCCACAAGAGCCATTGGGAGACTCGCCCGCTCCATTGACAGCGGTCGGTATGCGTCGATGCAGGCCACCATGCCGTTGAGCCGGACGCTCTTCCGCTGGGCATCGACCTATTACTGGAAACTCTACGGGCGCAGGCATGGCGTAACCCCCGAGCAGATGCGCACCATGCAGATAGAGTAACCTCGGCCGATAGTCATTTTGTTCAAGGCTTCTGTTGAGCAATAAGTCTCCCGGGGGCACTCGGAACAAGTTGCGTGTTCTCACTGTCGGAAAGATGGTGAGCCGATAATCTTTTCCCCGTAGTTTCGATAGTTTGAATTTTTCCGAGACATTTCTTGCTTATGTTACGGGTTTTTGTATTTTTGCATTATCCGTCCCAGATAGCGACGTCCCCACGACAAGCTAACACAAAATACATACTATGAAAAAGACCGTATCGATGCTTCTGCTCTTTCTTTGTGCATTGGCATTCCCGACCGAAGCCAAGCTCCCGGAAAAAAATTTTGTAGAAATCACTCTGACCTCCGGTGAAGTGGTGACAGGCTATATTTTCAGTGGGTGGAATCGAAATTATTTAAGAGGAAAAGTCAATTACAAGTTTTCGATAGTTCCGCAGGTAGACAGTGATAGAAGTGAGCAGGTGTGGTATACGGCCGACGATGTCGCGTCGGTTGTGTACACCAAGGAAGACCCCGCTTATCGTTGGGAATCGCGTCAGGTATATCACAAGTCATTTTCCAAGAAGAAAGCCTTGCGTCGGCAGATGGTGTGCATAGAGATAGACGACAACGATGCAGCGATATGTTGGTGGAACCAGAGCGACGGCATCAACAGATACAACGTCATGGTTGATGTGGTGATGTATGGACTACTCGTGCGAGATGCCAATATCGTATTGCCGATAATTAAAGGAAGCGGAAAAAGTGCCACGGTGCTTTCGGGCCTTCTCGAATATTATATGAAAGATTCTCAGCCCGAATTTGTCGAGGCATATCTCGCCTATATAGAAGAGCAGGAAAATCGCGAGGCATTGTTGGCCGATCCTTCCATAGCGTTGAAAATATACAGGGAGCATTGGAAAAAGACAACGTCGCAATAAATTATCAGGAAGAAAAGATTCCTCTGGTAAGAAAGACAAGTTCGTTGGACAGTCTCTACCATATTGCAAATTCCCTTTCTTGATCTTTCCAATCATGACGGCCTCCTTTCTCCGTGCCTGTACCGGACAATAATCTCCTTGAGCTTCAGCAGGAGTTCTGTCACCGTCCTTTGGGTACGGTGGAAGCCGGCCTGATGGGAGAGCCGGGTCAGCTGGTTCAGGTTGTTCGCCATACCCGTGAGGCTACGTATGACGGCAGTCTCCTCGGCCGAGTGCCTGGCCGTTATCGTCGTCTCAAAGGCTGATACGCGGAGGAATTCGGCCAATGTAAGGTTAGCCTGTCTGCTGCGTCGGCATAGCCGCTCATAGTCTATCTTGGAGAATTTCACTGTAACGGCTTTGTTGAGTTTGCACACTCCGCTTACTTTGGGGCGTCCCCTCGGTCTGTTTTTCTTTCTGTCATTCATATTTTCTCTGTTTGATTTTTGATAGTTCTTTTTCTCACAATCTGCGACCACCGGGAGCGGATTGCCTCCACTCTTCGGGAGTGGAGCGAGGTTTTCGGGATGCCCGAAAGATAACCTCGCTAACTCCCAAAACTGAAGTTTTGTCCGTTACTCCGCCAGGGCGGTTGCTGACTGTCTGAATACTGTAATGACTGAAGTCAGTAAGCAAGTCTGTCATTCAGGAAAATGTTACAGCTTTCGCCACAGCTCGAAGTCCTCCTAGTAGATTTCAAGATGCTGCCGGGCGATGTTTTCAAGCAGTCCTGAAACGCTCATTTTACGTCCTCCCAACCTGCGGACAAACTCGTCCAGCCTGTCACGTACCTCGCCGCTAACAAACACGGGCTTGCGGTCTTCGATTCTTGGAACCTGAAGAAAGGCCTTCCGGTATTCGTCCAGAGAAAGTTTCCTCTGCCTGGTGCTTATACGACGCTGAGACGCTGGAAAGGCTTCCTCTCTTCCTGTTGGCGGTTGCCGGGTCTCGGATGGAACTTCTATTTGTTCTACAGACTTTGCCTGTTCTCTATTTCCGGTATCATTCAAGGATGATTCCAGGGCAGTTTCAATGCTGCCATCTGACGGAAGTATGAACGACATATCCGTGCCTGTCATAGCCTCCCATTCTTCTTTGGTCAATTTCTTTTTTGTTACCATACATTTTTGATTTTAATCGGTTTACTCACTGG
>CAJLYN010000221.1 GCA_905210875.1 uncultured Bacteroides sp.
CCCCGCCGACAAGTTTTGTCGGCGGGGCGTTCTGCCTTTACAAGAAGATTACTGCAAAAGAGCTTTTCGCCTCTCCACCTCGGCTCTTAAATTGTTGAACCAGGTATTATAGACCTCGGCCTCTTGCACCATGCTGTTTTTTGTCGATTTATTCTGTATTCCCCACTGTCCGTTGGTCGTAGAGATACTCCCTTCGTAAATTGTCAACTTCACCTCTGAAAGGTTTTCATTGACAGGTTGTATAAAAACAGCGACCTGTGCAGTGGTAGCATCGGTCGACGTTCCCAAGAAGAAACGCTGCACAGCTGCATTTTTATTGTCAATCTGCTTATTGGCATTAATAATACCACTTTCGCGGTCGGTGTTGGTCACCAAAAAACCTTCGGACTGCAACAACGAAATTGCCGACGAAAAAGCCAACGAATAATCGGCCTCGATTTGTCGTGTTGTCATCATCTTCAATTCACTCGGAGTAAGTGTTTTCTGCGTACCGCACGAAAACAGAAACAAGGGCAAAGCCACAAATAATAAAATTCGTTTCATGGTCATGAGTTAAAAATTTGTCGATATTACGGAATAATCTTTTACTACATCTGCACTATCAAAAATGATAATGAGGTCGAACGACTTATTGGAAGAACTTACCGAGGCTCGCTCCCCAAAAAGAAAATTGGTCTGACCTCCTTTCTGTACCACACTCATGCGGTTGTAACTCCACACTTCGTTGTTGGAGCGATTTTTGGTGACCATGTTGGGCGAACCGAATATCTGCAAAATCTCAGCCTGCGACGTCTTACCTTTCTCTATCTTACTCTTTACCATACCGAAAGTAAGATTTGAAGAAGGAGCATATTCATCACCGGCTCCATATTTGTAACTTTGGCAACTCGACAGCAGAAAAAACAACGACAAGAGAAAACTTAATTTTTTCATATTTGCTTCTTTTTTGCAAAGATAAATATTATTATTGTTTCATAAAATTTTTCATACTTTTTTCTCAAAAAATTTTAGAACGATTATCAGGAAAAAATACTCTCCATTCGATTGTTTGCAATATTTTCCATACATTTGTCGAAATGAGGGGCTTCGGCCTGATGAATATTTTGAACAAGATACGCGCAATGAGACATTCGGCATACAGCATCTTTCTATTCTTTGCCCTTCTTCTCACCGCCTGCGGGGGAGAGGAGAAAGAGGGTTTCACCATCACCGCCGAGTTCGATGTGCCCGAGCAGAGTTACCTCTACTTCTGGCAAGAAGAGCTGAAAAATGGCATCACCGTCGATACGGTTCTCGTCGAAGAGGGCAAGGCCGAATACAAAGGCGTTTGCCAGGAAATGGCTCACATCGAAATCGGTACCGAAGCAGGCGAACGTGTCGTCTCCCTCTATGTAAAAAACGGCAACAAGATAAAACTGAAAGGCTCCATAAAAGCCCCCTACGAAATAACCTTCTCGGGAACAAACGAGATGGAACAGGTGGGAAAATTCCGCAACGACAACCACACGCTGCTACAACACATCGCCGACGATGACCAGGCATTCTTCGCCCTCATCGACGATACCTTGCGACAGAAAGAGCGTGCCCTGCGCATCGATACCCTGCACCGCCGCGTAGAAGAGTTTGCCCGCGCCAACCCACAATCCTACGCCTCCACTCTCCTCATCTACGATTTCCTGCTCACCCCCGAAACCGTCGAGACTGCCGACTCACTCCTACGCAGCCTTGCCCCCGAGGCCAAGCCGGTATCGCTGCTGGCCAAGGCCGAAATTTTTATTGCAGATACCCGGAAAAATCCCGAAGGCAAGATGCTGCCCTACATGACCTTCCGCACCCCGGACGACAGTGTCATCAACACCGGAGGATTCCGCCGCCGCACCACACTCTTCACGGTGTGGGCCTCGTACGACTCGCTCTCGCGCCGGGAGATGCAGGTGATACGCACCCTCCGGGAGAAATACACCCCCGCCTACCTCAACATAGTGAGTGTCTCGCTCGATGCCGACAAAGAGGCTTGGCGTGAGACCCTGCGCTCCGACTCGCTGCAAGCGTGGCCCCACTGCCTGCTGGAAGAGGGGTGGAACGCCAACCAGGTTGAGAACCTCGGCTTGCAGAGAATTCCCACCTCATTTATCATCAACGGCAACGGTCGCATCGTAGCCAAGAACCTCCACGGCGACGAACTCATCGAGGCCGTAGACCGGACCGTAGCCGAAGTGGGCGAAGACAAGACCTACGGCGAGAAACCCTCTTCTCCACGCCGCCCCACAAGACGGTAACCGGCGGGCAGAAACTGCTCACCTTCCGTGACTGTCGGAAACCGACTGAGGGGGGGAGAGAAAAAGAGGAGGGAAGGCACTCACAGCGGCAAAAACAGAAACAACCGGTGGCAGAAGCCTGATAGTCAAAGCGCACAAAAAGGTACGTGAGGCGGAGATGCAACAAGGGCAAGCGGCAAGAGAGGTGGATTCCAGAGAGGACAAGGGAGAGACAAGAAAGAGCAAAAGAGAAAAAAACAGATAAAGCAAAGGCAAGATGTTGGTCAAAGTTTTCGGAGCAGCCATGCAGGGCATCGACGCCCTGACCGTAACCATCGAAGTAAACTGTTCGCAAGGCATTCACTTCTACATGGTAGGGCTGGCCGACACCGCCGTAAAAGAGAGCCACGAACGCATACGCTCGGCCCTGCAACACAACGGCTACAAATTTCCGCACCGCCAACTCATTATCAACCTCGCACCGGCCGACCTGCGTAAAGAGGGTTCGGCCTACGACCTGCCGCTGGCCATCGGTATCCTGGCTGCCGCCGAAGAGATTTCGGCCGAGAAACTCGGCCGCTACATGATTATGGGAGAACTCTCACTCGACGGCTCGATACTCCCCATACGCGGCGCCCTGCCCATTGCCATACTGGCTCGGGCCCAAGGGTTCGACGGACTCATCGTGCCCCATGCCAACGTGAGAGAGGCCGCCGTCGTCGACCGGCTGCACGTCTACGGGGTCGACAACATCAAAGAGGTGGTCGACTTCTTCAACGGCGACCGGGAGCTGACCCCCACCGTCATCGACACCCGGGCTGAATTTTTTGCCGCCCAGAACAACTTCGACCTCGACTTTGCCGACGTAAAGGGTCAAGAGAATGTGAAACGCGCCTTTGAAGTGGCTGCCGCCGGCGGCCATAACCTCATCATGATAGGCCCGCCGGGAGCCGGAAAGTCGATGATGGCCAAACGCATCGCTTCGATACTGCCGCCCCTCACCCTGCACGAGGCTCTCGAAACCACCAAGATACACTCCGTAGCCGGCAAGATGGAGCGCAACGGCACCCTCCTCACCCAACGGCCGTTCCGCGCCCCGCACCACACCATATCGAGCGTAGCTCTGGTGGGTGGTGGCACATTCCCGCAGCCGGGCGAGATATCGCTGGCCCACAACGGCGTGCTTTTCCTCGACGAGTTGCCCGAGTTCTCCCGCCAGGTACTCGAAGTGATGCGCCAGCCGCTCGAAGACCGCAAAATCACCGTTGCCCGCGCCAAGTACACCATCGAATATCCGGCCAGCGTGATGCTCGTGGCCTCGATGAACCCCTGCCCCTGCGGCTACTACAACCACCCCGAAAAGAAATGCATCTGCCAGCCGGGTGCGGTGCAACGCTACCTCAACCGCATCTCGGGACCGCTGCTCGACCGCATCGACATACAGGTCGAGAT
>CAJLYN010000222.1 GCA_905210875.1 uncultured Bacteroides sp.
AAAACATTCCATTTTTGATTTTCGCTATTTCTTACCGCGGGTCGACAAATGATAGGCGATGCAACAAAGGTTGCCTTTTTAGTGTTACCTTTGTAGCGAAAAATATAAAAAAGCAATGTCTACACTTCTGTTTCGCGAAATCGTTTTCGGACCGGTACACAGCCGGCGGTTGGGAATATCGTTGGGAATGAATCTTCTTCCTGTCGACGGGAAGGTATGTTCTTTCGACTGCATCTATTGCGAGTGCGGTTACAATGGCGAGCGTCATGCCCACAGCGGATTGCCTTCGCGCGAGGAGGTGAGCGAGTGTCTGAAAAACCGTCTCATTGCCATGCACGGCCGAGGCGAGAAACTCGATGTTATCACCTTTGCCGGGAACGGCGAGCCGACACTGCACCCCGACTTTGCCGCCATCATCGACGATACGCTGCGCCTGCGCGACACCTATTATCCTGAGGCCAAGGTGAGTGTGCTTTCCAATGCCACGCGCATCGACCGTGCCGATGTGTTTGCGGCTCTGAACAGGGTAGACAACAACATCTTGAAACTCGATTCGTCGCTCGACAAGACGGTGCGTCTCATCAATTCGCCCGCATCGCCCTCCTTCACGGTCGAGAAACTCATAGATGCTCTCTGTCGTTTCAACGGTAATCTTATTGTGCAGACTCTCTTCCTCCAAGGCCGCCACAACGGCACGACGGTCGACAACACCACCGAAGAGGAGCTTCGCCCCTGGCTCGATGCCGTGCGTCGCATAGCTCCCAAGGAGGTGATGATATACACCATCGACCGCGAAACCCCCGAAAAGGAGCTGCGCAAGGCCACGCCCGCCACACTCGACGCCATTGCCCGCCGTGTCGAAGCCCTGGGCATCAAGGCTCAGGTATCCTATTGAGAAATCAAGGAATTATTAATTTGAAATTTTGATGATTAAGTACGCCTATATATATACCGGGCAATAGGTTAATTTTACATCTTTTGTTGGATAGATGAGTTTGAAAACAAAGCTTTCCTTGAAGATCGTAAATATGGATTATATCATTTTCTTTTCCGTTTTCCACATAAAGTACTGTATGATTGGAATCTATAAAATATATATTTTTTGAACAGATATCTGTATTTGAAAGTGTGCTTTCAGTGGCTTTGCCTTTTATTTTTATTTCGTCTATACTGAAACTGCCTATATTGTACAATTTACTTTCAAACATCAATTGAACAGATTCAACAGGAGCGGTTAATGTATACGAAAAAGATTCCCATTTATTAGTTTCTTTTGTGCAGTTACCAATAGAAATCCAATCCTTATCTGCATTTTCTCTGAAATAAATGTTCAATATGTTTTTGTCATTTTTGATTGTTGACTTTCGATGTACAAAAATGTAATTTCATTTATCAAATAATTATGGCTAACAATAGCAGGTGAGACAAGTATGTTAATATCTGGAGCATTATTTAAAAAGTCTTTTCTTATAATGTAAGCATATTTACCATTGAGACAGACGGGTAATAAAGGATCTGTTATGGTATATTCATTTTCTGTATTTAATATTTTCCATGTATTATTTCCTTGCAGAATTTCTTCATTCCAAGAGTGTAAAACATTTACACCATCGAAATTTTCTTGCCATATAGATTCATTTTCTACGTTTGTTTCGTTTTGTAATGTTATGGATATTTTATTGTCGTCTTCTTTTTTTATAAATAAGTCTATTCCGGTATACGTTCCGTCCCAGCAAAATGCCGATGGTGTGCTATTATCGTTCCAGTTTATATTGTTTTCGGTTCCGGGGAAAGGGCAGTAGGTATCATTTATATCTCCGTAACTTTGATTATTACTGGTAGGAATGGGATAAGTTGACTGTGAACAGACAATATAACACCCTTGGGGGTGAGATGAGTTGATGCTGTTTGTGTAAGCCATATTTTCTATATCTTTGTGTATATGATAGATAAGAAGGCCTTTTCCCGGATTGTTGATATCAAAATTTTCGCGACGGCGATTTTCGAGTAAATAATATTCATTTTTGACAGGAGTGTCAATGCGATATATTTCATTATTATTCCAATTGGAACTGTGTATGATATTTACTCCTTTTTCAAGATATTTTATTTTACACCAACCAAAATTATAAGCTTTAACATAAGGGTTGAAATTAGCTGGTGTTATACCGTCGTTGTTCCAACTGCCCGATGCCATAATATCCCATTCTCCTGTACCTTCATAGTAGCCATCCGTACTATAATTTGTATCGTAATAGTCCATGGCACCCAAAGCGTGTCCCATTTCATGGCAGTGCGGTCCGATGCGGGAAATACCTGTTCCACTGTTTCCTCTTAATTCGGGTGCGCAGGAATATTTGTTTATCATCATGTTTTGTATGGTAATGGGAGAAAAAGTCATTTCATGTGACCATATGGTGTATGAGGGGGCTCCTGCTTCTTCGCCATATCCTGCAAAGACTATGTGTATATTATCGACATATCCATCACCATTACCATCGTATTCTGATAAATTTTTTTCTTTAGCAGCCTGTTCGATAGCTTCTAAGAAAAGAGTATAAGGATTTATATCATATCCGCCAATGCCACTATTTGTCCCGTAAAAGGGCATATTGTGTTCGGCTGTGAAGGGGCCTACCAAATCGCACGTAAAATTCAGCTGGCCGTATGACGCGTAATTAAAAAAATCATGTACACTGCCTTTGGCCCCATCGGTTGCATATTCGGTTTTATTGAAAAGATCATCAAGTTCTTCATACGTTTTCGTAAAATGACAATCGGGAAATTGCATAAGAATAACGAGAGCCTTTCTATAACCCGAAACAGATTTTGATACAGCTTGTTGATGACTTGTCTTCTGAATAATTTGCGTGTGAAGAACCTCTTTAACGGGAATATTTTTCTTTAATGTAGAAAGAAATATTTTTAATTTCGATTTAGAGTCGGTTATCTTGTGGGTAAATGGAATTGCAAAACCAGATTCATCTTCTTGGGCATACACCCAAGAAGATGAATCTGGAAGTAATGTATAATTATCTTCTGTCAAAGCCCATTTCGTATATTCATCACCTTGTAGTGTGATGTAAATGGTACCGTCTTCTGTCTTTATTTTTATTTTGCGTGGATAGGCAGGTACACCATTTGCAGTAAAAGAAGCTATGAATATAAGTAAAAAGATAATTATGCGTAACATAAATCAATCTTTATAACCAGTGAAGGTCGTTATTGTTCCATAATTATTTAAAAACGTGATTGTTAAAGATTTACCTTGTATCGAAATACTCACTTGAGAATATTCTGAATTTGACAAGATGTATTGTCCATTGGAAGATGATACATTGAAATTTACGCTACCGTTGAATAAATCGGCATTTACTTTTACCACGCTGCTTGATATGCGAGTGATGGTTACTACATAAGCGTCTCTGATAACTTCTCCTCCACTAACTAATTTTCCCGTATAAGTACCTGAAACATATGTACCGGCATCTGTATTACCAACAATAGAATCGGTATAAAGAGAATTTTCCTTATCTTCATCTTTGTTGCATGAAGTGAAAGTAAAAATTGAACTAAAAGTTACGGCGGCCATTAAAATAGCCAGAAGTCTGAAATTTTTCATGAGATAATTTTTTAATAAAGTTTTC
>CAJLYN010000223.1 GCA_905210875.1 uncultured Bacteroides sp.
CCGCTCTACGGCTGGTGCCGCAAGAACCGCAAGCCCGACGGTACTCCCTATAACATCTATACCGACGGGTTGAAGATATACACCACCATCGACACCCGCATGCAGGCCTATGCCGAGGAGGCCGTCGCCGAACACTTGGGCGGCTATCTGCAACCGCGCTTCGAGGCCGAGAAGAAGGGTAAACCCTATGCCCCCTTTACCGAAGACCTCACCCCCGATGAGGTAGAGACGATTATGAACCGCGCCAAAGAGCAGAGCGAGCGCTACCGGGTGCTGAAAGCCAACGATGCTACTGATGCCGAAATCGACGCTTCGTTCTCGACCCCTGTACCTATGCGTCTCTTCTCGTGGAACGGTCCGCTCGACACGACCATGACGCCGATGGACTCCATACGCTATTGCAAGACCCTGCTGCGCACCGGCATGATGTCGGTCGATACCCGTAGCGGCCATGTCAAGGCCTATGTGGGCGGTATCGATTACCGCAACTTCAAGTTCGACATGGTATCCGATAGCCGTCGTCAGGTAGGGTCGACCGTCAAGCCCTACCTCTATACGCTGGCGATGGAGGAGGGATACTCTCCGTGCGACCTGGCTCCCAACGTGCAGCCCAACATCTTCGACCGGGCCACGGGCGAGGTGTGGTCGCCCCGCAACTCGACCAACGAACGCTCGGGTGAGTACGTTACCCTGCGCTGGGGTCTCTCCAAGTCGGTCAACTGGATTTCGGCCTATCTCATGAGCCGTCTCTCGCCCCAGTCGTTGGTGCGGTTGATGCACTCGTTCGGCATCAAGGGGTATATCGATCCGGTGATGGCCCTCTGCCTCGGTTCGGCCGACGTTTCGGTCGAGGAGATGGTAACCGCCTACACGGCATTCTCCAACCACGGATTGCGCATCGACCCCATCTACGTCTCTCGTATCGAAGACAACTACGGCAATGTCATCACCGACTTTGCCCCCCAGGTGTCGGAGGTGTTCAGCGAGTCGACCTATCTCAAAATGCTCCCCATGATGTGCGATGTCATCGACCATGGCACCGGTATACGCTTGCGTTACCGCTACGGCATCAAGGCACAGATGGGCGGAAAGACCGGTACGACCAATAACAATTCCGACGGTTGGTTCATGGGCTTCACCCCCTCGTTGGCCACCGGCGTGTGGGTGGGCGGCGAAGAGCGCTCTATCCATTTCGACAAGATGGCCGATGGACAAGGAGCCAATACGGCACTGCCCATCTACGCCCTTTACATACAGAAAGTCTATGCCGACTCTACGCTCATGTATACCCCGGCCGACACCTTTGCCGTCGACTCTACGATATTTATTCCTTGCGAAGGCCTTATCGACCCGAATGTGCCCAAGGAGAGTCTGCCCGAGCCCGATGTCAATCTCGAAGAGGAGGCAATCGAAGGTATATTCGATTAATACAGAAAGAACGATTTGCCCGGTTTTCCCGGCTATATATAAAACTTAGAGATATGGGATTTTTTGATTTTTTCCAGAAAGAGAAAAAAGAGACACTCGACAAGGGGTTGGCCAAGACCAAGGAAGGATTGTTCTCGAAGCTGGCCCGTGCCGTCGCCGGAAAGTCTACGGTCGACGACGACATACTCGATAATCTCGAAGAGATTCTCATCACCTCCGATGTGGGAGTAGAGACCACCCTGCGCATCATCGAGCGCATCGAGCAGCGTGTGGCCCGCGACAAGTACCTCTCGACCTCGGAGTTGAAAAATATTTTGCGTGAAGAGATTGTTGCCCTGCTCACCGAAAACAATACCGGCGACGAAAACGATTTCGTCGTACCCGAGGGAGCTACCCGTCCCTATGTCATCATGGTGGTGGGCGTGAATGGAGTGGGAAAGACCACTACCATCGGTAAGCTGGCCTATCAGTTCAAGAAAAACGGCCTCAACGTCTATCTCGGTGCGGCCGATACCTTCCGGGCTGCCGCCGTCGAACAGATTTCGATTTGGGGCGAGCGCGTAGGTGTGCCTGTCGTGAAGCAGAAGATGGGAGCCGACCCGGCGTCGGTGGCCTTCGACACGCTGAGTTCGGCCAAGGCCAATAACGCCGATGTGGTGATTATCGATACCGCCGGTCGTCTGCACAACAAGGTGGGTCTTATGAACGAGCTCACCAAAATCAAGAAGGTTATGGACAAGGTGGTGCCCGGAGCGCCTCACGAGGTCTTGCTCGTGCTCGACGGCTCTACCGGCCAGAATGCATTCGAACAGGCCCGCCAGTTCACCGCTGCAACCGAGGTTACGGCACTGGCCATTACCAAGCTCGACGGCACGGCCAAGGGCGGTGTCGTCATCGGCATATCCGATCAGTTCAAGACTCCGGTGAAATATATCGGTCTCGGCGAAGGCATCGGCGACTTGCAACCGTTCCGCCGTCGGGAGTTTGTCGATTCGCTCTTCGGAGATAACTAATATTCCACACCCCACATGATAAAAAATCGTATCGATTTCATTACCCTCGGCTGTTCCAAGAATCTGGTCGACTCGGAGTTTCTCATGCGTCAGTTTCGCGAAGCTGGTTATGATGTGCATCACGACGCTCCCGAGGTAAAGGGCGAGATTGTGGTAGTCAATACCTGCGGCTTCATCGGCGACGCCAAAGAGGAGTCGGTCAACATGATTCTCTCTTGTGTGCAGGCCAAGACACGGCACAAGATTCGCAAACTCTATGTCATGGGTTGCCTCTCGCAGCGCTACATGACCGAGCTGGTGGGCGAGATACCCGAGGTCGACAAGTTCTATGGCAAGTTCGACTATACCGCTCTGCTGGACGACCTGGGCGAGGCCTATCGGAGCGACCTGCGCCTCCAACGCGAACTGACCACGCCTCCCCACTATGCCTATGTGAAGATTGCCGAGGGATGTGACCGCATGTGTGCCTACTGTGCCATACCCATCATTACCGGCCGGTACGTCTCCCGACCCATCGAAGACATTGTGGCCGAGATGGAGATACTCGTATCCCGGGGAGTGAAGGAGTTCCAAATCATCGCACAGGACCTGACCTATTACGGAAAAGACCTCTACGGAGAGTTCCGCATCGCCGAACTTGTCGACCGCATGGCCGCCATTCCCGGTGTGGAGTGGATACGGCTGCACTATGCCTACCCCGACCGTTTCCCGCTCGACCTGCTCCCCGTCATGGCCCGGCACGACAACGTGTGCAAGTATCTCGACATTGCCCTGCAACACATCAGCGACGGCGTGCTGGCACGTATGCACCGGCATGTAACGCGTCGCGAGACCGAGGAGCTGTTGGCCCGTATCCGCAGGGAGGTGCCCGGCATCCATCTGCGCACGACCCTCATGGTGGGTTTCCCCGGTGAGACCGAGACCGACTTTCAGGAGCTGTTGCAGTTTGTGCGCGAAGCTCGTTTCGAGCGCATGGGGGCATTTGCCTATTCCGAGGAGGAGGGTACCTATTCGGCCGGCCACTACACCGACGATGTGCCCGATGCCGTGAAGCAGCAGCGGCTTGATACCCTGATGGCCGAGCAGGAAGCGATTTCACTCGAAGTAAACCAGTCCAAGGTCGGGCAACGCCTGCGGGTCATTGTCGACCGTGAAGAGTCCGACTACTATGTGGGGCGCAGCGAGTACGATTC